>NZ_JAUBQB010000190.1:0-1515 GCF_036701035.1 Microcoleus sp. Pol7_B2
GGCACATCTCTTGATGAAGTTATTCGTGCTTATTGTGCAGAAAGAGTGTCTCATACTTATTTGAAATGACTATAAAAGCTGGCGAAAGCTTCATCGACTCCAACGCCCAGCGCGGGTGGAAGTATCGCAATGAATGACCGCTCTCTTCTCCTGAATGATCAGGGCAACGCAAGTAAAAATCGCTTTATTACTCAAATTCAATGCCAGAAGAAGAACCTCAACCTCAACCTACTGATGCTGTACTCGGTGGCATGGGTGTACAACCGCGACCTTATGATGCGGTGCTAGGCGGAAAGACAAAGGACATGATGCCAGAGGAAGCGGTGCGAAAAATTGAGCGAGCTATCAGCGAAAAATTGATGGGGCTGAATTTGTCGCAACTGAATTTGAAAGAATTGCCACCGGAAATCGTCAACTGTACGCATCTGACACGGCTTGACCTCAGCAGGAATCAGATTACCTCCATCCCAGATGCGATCGGGCAACTGTCCAGTCTGACAGAGCTTAACCTTAGTTATAATCAGATTACCTCCATCCCCGAAAATATCGGGCGACTGTCGAATTTGGCACGGCTTTACCTTGGTAACAATCAGATCACCTCCATCCCAGATGCGATCGGGCAATTGAGGAATTTAACACTGCTTTCCCTGCCTAACAATCAGATTACCTCCATCCCCGAGGCGCTTGGGCAACTGTCGAGCCTGACAAAGCTTTACCTCAATAACAATAAAATTACTTCCATACCAGAGACGTTCGGGCAACTGGCGAATCTGAAATCACTTTACCTTAATTCCAATCAGATTACCGCCATACCAGAGACGTTCGGGCAATTGTCGAATGTGAAATTGCTTAACCTTAGTTATAATCAGCTTACCTCCATCCCCGAGGCGTTCGGGGAACTGGGAAATCTAACACTGCTTTACCTCAGTAACAATGATATTACCTCCATTCCAGAGACGTTCGGGCAACTGTTGAATCTGAAATGGCTTACTGTTTATAACAATCAAATTACCTCTATCCCAAATGTAATTAGTAATATGAAAAAGCTCGAAAAACTCGACTTATGGGGAAATCCGATTCCGACTCGTCCCTAAATCGTCCAAGGCGAAAGACCCCACGAGCCAGGCGATTTGCGTACCATTCTCGACTTCTACTTCCCAACCCGCGATACTAACGATACCGAAGAACTCAACGAAGCCAACTTTTGATTGTAGGCGAAGCAGCAAATTCAGCGTTTAAATGAGTTTAATTATTTAGGGAAAAGCTCGATCGCCCTGACTTTTTATTGCCTTTACTTTAAGCGAGCTAGTGATTAATATTGAAGCAAATACAAAAGGGGTGGCTATAGCAATCCTCAATGATTTTCTCTGTGTAAGTATTGTGTAAGTATATTGACGTATTTTGGGGAAATCAAATTTATGTTCCTTAGTAAAAAAAGCAAACAAAAATTTGACAATCTTAAAAGACCTACATAAATACCAATACTTTCTTAAAAAGTTTTTAGCTTGTAACCAA
>NZ_JAUBQB010000191.1:0-961 GCF_036701035.1 Microcoleus sp. Pol7_B2
CCAGACGGCAAAACCGCGATTTCCGCTTCAAGGGATAAAACCCTGAAAATCTGGGACACCGAGACAGGCCGGGAACTAAAAACTCTTACTGGTCAGAATGACTGGGTAACAGCAGTGGCGATCGCACCAGACGGCAAAACCGCGATTTCCGCTTCAAGGGATAAAACCCTGAAAATCTGGGACACCGAGACAGGCCGGGAACTAAAAACTCTTACTGGTCAGAATGACTGGGTAACAGCAGTGGCGATCGCACCAGACGGCAAAACCGCGATTTCCGCTTCAAGGGATAAAACCCTGAAAATCTGGGACACCGAGACAGGCCGGGAACTGAAAACTCTTACTGGTCATAATAGCTGGGTAACAGCAGTGGCGATCGCACCAGACGGCAAAACTGCGATTTCCGCTTCAGGGGATAAAACCCTGAAAATCTGGGACACCGAGACAGGCCCGAAACTGAAAACTTTTACTGATCTTATGAGCATGGTAACAGCAGTGGCGATCGCACCAGACGGCAAAACCGCGATTTCCGTTTCAGACGATTTAACCCTGAAAATCTGGGACACCGAGACAGGCCGGGAACTGAAAACTCTTACTGATCTTATGAGCACTGATGTTATGAGCATGGTAACAGCAGTGGCGATCGCACCAGACGGCAAAACCGCGATTTCCGCTTCAGGGGATAATACCCTGAAAATCTGGGACACCGAGACAGGCCGGGAACTGAAAACTTTTACTGCTCATACTCGCGATGTAACACGAGTGGCGATCGCACCAGACGGCAAAACCGCGATTTCCGCTTCAGAGGATTCAACCCTGAAAATCTGGGACACCGAGACAGGCCGGGAACTGAAAACTCTTACTGGTCATAATCACTGGGTAACAGCAGTGGCGATCGCACCAGACGGCAAAACCGCGATTTCCGCTTCAGAGGATTCAACCCTGAAAATCTGGGACACCGAGA
>NZ_JAUBQB010000191.1:1061-1497 GCF_036701035.1 Microcoleus sp. Pol7_B2
CAGGCCGGGAACTGAAAACTCTTACTGCTCATAATCACCGGGTAACGGCAGTGGCGATCGCACCGGACGGCAAAACAGCGATTTCCGCTTCAAGGGATAATACCCTGAAAGTCTGGGATTTGTTTAGCGGTGAAGAGGTTTGTACTTTCAGCGGAGAACATGGGTTTAATTGCTGTGCAATTTCGCCTGATGGGGTGAGTGTTGTAGCGGGGGATCAATTGGGCCGGGTGCATTTCCTGCGATTGGAGGGAGTTAGCGGCGATCGATAATCGGATTTTTGCGTCGATTCCGGCGATCTAATTTGAAATCCTCGGCGGTTGAAATCCCGGGGGTTAGAAACCGCGTCTACACAAACGATGTCCAGGGTGGATTTATTGTGATCGGATGATTATATAATGGAAGGGGCGATCGTCCCCTAGCGGATCCCGCTTGACCA
>NZ_JAUBQB010000012.1:0-64955 GCF_036701035.1 Microcoleus sp. Pol7_B2
TCTGAACCAATATTTCTTTGAGACATCTTCTGAAATCCCCTTGACAACTGCCATACAGGCTTAACTTGTTACGAATGGCCCACCATTCAAAGTCGATCGTACTAATTCAGGGCAAACTTCTTTAGGGTAAGTAATGTTAGGTGGTATAGATTCATCTTTTACTAAGTCCCCACCATATTCAACTACTTCGGGTTTAATTGTATCCCAAATACCTAACCCAGAACATGAAAAAGCTGAGGGTTTATCCTTTTGTGATATGGACGAAGAAGATAGTGCATGATAAGAAGCTAGAGAAATTGAGCCAACGGTTAAGGCTTGAAAACTTTGAGCCGGGTTCGCAATTCTACAAGAATCTTCTAAAAGATAATCGGGACATAGCCGATTTGCTGCAAGATGGTCTTTGACAGATAATCTTGTGAAGCCGATTTTTTCATTTAATGGTAGATTGCCGGATGCTACAATAAAAAGTATATCGTTGTGCCATGTCAGATTATCGATCGTCGCAGCCCACGCACTCATATATCGGGTGCGACATGGAACCGACCCAGTAATAGAATGGTTAAAAATTCTAGTTTTTGTTTGACCGTGATAAAAGTCCACAATATCACCTAGAAATTTAGGTGGAAATAGCTGTTTAGGTAGTTTACGATTAACATCAAGGACTCTCGCATTTTGAATCCAGCAAATAGCTTTTTCATTTCCAGTACGAGGTATGGTTATTGGGTAAATGACTGCACCAGCTACCCTGGTTCCGTGTCCACCATTCCTAACACGGTCAGCAGTTTGGTCGATTTCTCCCGGCACCCAAGATGTTGAATTATCGCAATCAATTGCTGCTTGTAAAAGAGGATGCCTTTCTTGAATCCCACTATCTATAACACATACCTTGGGAGCATTTAATTTCGGTGCTTGTAGTTTGAAAGTAGGAGTATCAACATCAGATAAAGCTTCTCGCTCAACAAATTCAGCAAACTCATCAGGCTCACTGACATCAAAAATATAAGGAAAGTTGAAAACTAAATCTTTTAATCCTTTACCGGAAATTTGAATTCTACAAGAAAAACTATCTGGTAATTTAGCTGATTGAGGAATACTTCCATCAACTATATTTAATATTTCTCCTTTATAATTTTGAATAAATTCTGTGAACTCATTTTCTCTTTCGGACTTTATCTCATCCCAGTTTTCATAGGTAAAGTCACGTTTGTCAATCCAACGATTAACTCTTTTTTCAAAATGCTCATCACTTTCATTAGTTTCTCTCTTGGGAGAATTAGGTAACTTAGGTGTAATCGCTACACAAGCAATACCTACATCAACTGTGTATATGTGGTCATTTTTAACTCGATCCCAATGAGCCATTAATTCTGGCGAAAGAATGTATTCTGGCTTTTTTATTCCGTCAATCAGATCCCAGATTTCAGCAACTTTTCCACCACCATATTCTTCTCTAATAAATTTTCCTATTTTATTTCGCAGTTCACTAAGTTCTAAATCTGCTGATGCACCAATAATATATCCATCTTCGATCTCTGCAATTAGCTCAATCCCATAGGATTTAAGACTCTCTGGATCGAAAGCATTTGGATCTATTTTTAAGATAATGCGTCGAGATTGAGGAAGTTCGGGTTGCTCTTCTTCTTCTCGTTTTTCTTCAGTATCTTTCCAATTAGCAGTTATGGATGATACGGAACTATTTAGCCGACTACCATGCCCCCATCTGTCACCTGAATTTGCGAGTGTTTGAGGATCTTTCTTCCTGCCTCCTCCTTGTGGACTTGCAGCAATTCCTTCTTTTGCAAGGCTGAGCTGAATATGCGGAAATCTATCAGAACGTTCAACCATTTACTTCTCCTGACACAAAAAAATAAATTTATCCAACCTTGATTTCTTTAATCGCTTCTTCCAAGTGTTCGTGAATGACTAGCTCCTCTCGCTCAAGAATTGCCCGTTTAGCAGCATCTTGTGCAACCCTCACAGCTTGAGCAGCAGAAAAATCTCTCATCTGTTCAATCAGCACAGGCCAGTTGATAGAGCCTACTTCCATAGCAGATAGTGTTTCTTTTAGGATAAATTCTAACTCTTTTTCTCCGGGCTTTGGTACTTCTATCAAATCATCAAATCGTCTCCACAGTGCAGTATCAAGAGATTTAGTGAGGTTTGTAGCTGCTACAATCAGACCAGAGGTGGGTTCATATTCATCCAAAATTTGAAGAAATGTATTTACCACTCGCTTAATTTCTCCTACTTCCTGATGGTCTTCTCTTGATTTAGCAATTGAGTCGCATTCATCAAGAAACAACAAACATGGATTTTTTGATGCTTCTTCAAAAACAAGCCTCAAATTACTCGCCGTTTCGCCTAAAAAAGATGATACCATTGCATCAAATCGAACTTTGAGAAGTGGTAAACCTGTATTCCAAGCTAAACGCTCTGCTCCGAGTGTCTTACCACAGCCGGGGAAACCGTACAGAAGAATTTTTTGTCTGTAGCGGAGTCCGTGATGAGCAAGCCTATCTCTTGCTGCATACTCGCGCTCAATTCGCTGGAAACGTTTTTCAATAACTTCAGGAAGCACCATATGATGCCGCAGTTTTTCCCTTCCTATGACAGTCACTAAAGGAAGGTTTAATCGCTTACTTGTCGGCAGTTCGCTTAAAGCTTGTCGGGTATTTGGTACTGGCGAAACTGCTTTGCTGTTAGAGGTCGATTTCTCTTTCTGGCTCTTTTTGGTAATATTCTCTAATTGGTCGGCTAGTAGCGTGTGTCCCTTCTGGCGTTCTTCCTCAATGACTAGGTGTGTGAGTTTGTCGATCGCCTCTGTGTCGGCACTGGCGATCGCCCTAAATAATCTTTTAAGAACTTCTGCTTTCATAGCGCCTCTCACTATACTAGAGAGTACACCACTATGATACTTGATTTATTAATCAACTACTTAATTAAAATAAAGTAGGTGAGGGCCCTTGCGCCCCCACCTACTTTAAAGACGACGATTAATTAGTAATCGAAGTCGCCGCCGCCCATGCCGCCGCCAGCGCCAGCAGCAGCAGCGCCATCCTTCGGTTCAGGCTTGTCAACGACGATGCACTCGGTTGTCAGCACCATGCCAGCAATAGATGCTGCATTTTGCAGAGCAGAACGAGTCACCTTCGCAGGGTCAACGATACCAGCTTCAAACATATCGACAAACTCATTTGTCGCTGCGTTGAAACCGACGTTAAATGGCTTTTCTTTGACGCGCTCAGCAATCACAGCGCCATTCAAACCAGCATTTTCAGCAATCCGCTTCAGAGGAGCAGCCAGAGCCCGTGCCACAATCAAAGCACCGGTCAATTCTTCGCCCTTCAGGCTGCTGTTAGCCCACTCTTCTAATTGAGGAGTCAGGTGAGCCAAAGTTGTACCGCCGCCAGGAACAATTCCTTCTTCAACAGCAGCTTTGGTTGCGTTGATCGCATCTTCCAAACGCAGTTTGCGATCCTTCATTTCTGTTTCGGTAGCCGCGCCGACTTTGATGACTGCGACGCCGCCAGCCAATTTGGCCAAACGTTCTTGCAGCTTCTCTTTGTCGTAGGAAGATTCGGTTTCGTCCATTTGACGGCGAATTTGTTCGCAGCGGGACTTAACGGCAGCTTCGTTACCTTCGGCAACAATTGTGGTGCTGTCTTTGGTGATGGTGATGCGGCGGGCTTTGCCGATCATGTCGAGCTTGGTGTTTTCCAGTTTCAAACCGGCATCTTCGGTGATTAGTTGACCGCCGGTCAATACGGCGATATCTTCTAACATGGCTTTGCGTCGATCGCCAAAACCGGGTGCTTTAACAGCAGTCACGTTCAATACACCGCGCAGTTTGTTGACAACGAGGGTAGCTAAAGCTTCTTTCTCAATGTCTTCTGCAATGATCAACAGCGGGCGGCCGGAACGAGCTACTTGTTCGAGCACGGGTACTAAATCTTGTACCAAAGCGATTTTCTTGTCGGTCAGCAAGATGAAAGGTTCTTCTAGAATCGCTTCCATCCGCTCAGTGTCGGTTACGAAATAGGGAGAAATGTAGCCTTTGTCGAAGCGCATCCCTTCGGTGATTTCCAATTCGGTGGTCATAGACTTCCCTTCTTCCAGGGAAATCACGCCTTCCTTGCCCACCTTGTCCATTGCGTTAGCAATCATTTGGCCGACTTCATCGTCGTTACCAGCAGAGATGGAGCCGACTTGAGCGATGGCTTTGGAATCTTCTACTTGTTTGGCGTGTTCGGCAATTTTTTCTACCAAAAACGTCGTTGCTTTGTCAACACCGCGCTTGAGGGCGATCGCATTTGCGCCGGCTGCTACGTTACGCAGACCTTCTTTGACCATTGCGTGAGCCAAAACGGTAGCAGTTGTGGTACCGTCGCCTGCTGCGTCGTTGGTTTTGGAAGCTGCTTGACGGATCAGGGCAACGCCTGTATTTTCTACGTGGTCTTCTAGTTCGATTTCTTTGGCGATGGTAACACCGTCATTGACGATCTGAGGAGCTCCGAATTTCTTTTCTAGAACCACGTTACGGCCTTTGGGGCCGAGGGTTACGGCCACTGCTTCGGCCAGAATGTCCATACCGCGTTCGAGGGCGCGACGTGCATTTTCGTTGTAGATGATACGCTTAGCCATAGTTTTTGGGGATTTGAGGGTTTGAGATTTTGGATTGGGGATTATGGATTTTAGTCATTTGTCCCGTGTCATTAGTTGTTTGGCGGCGTTCGCTTTAAACTAATGACTGATGACTAAGGACTGATGACTAATGATTAATTAGTTAACGATCGCCAGAATGTCTTTTTCTGCAAGCAAGACGTATTCGTCTGTGCCGAGTTTGATGTCGGTGCCGGCGTACTTCGAGTAGAGAACTTTGTCGCCGACTTTGACTTCCATTTCAGTGCGGCTGCCGTCGTCATTGCGCTTGCCAGGGCCCACGGCCGCGACTTCGCCTACTTGGGGCTTTTCTTTCGCTGTGTCGGGCAGAAGGATGCCGCCGGCGGTTTTTTCTTCGCTAGCGCTTACTTTTACGAACACGCGCTCGCCTAACGGTTTAACGGTAGAAACACTCAGTGATACTGCTGCCATAAATAAATCTCCAGATTACAGATTGTCGTGAGTCAGTCGTCAGGGGTCACGATGAAAGCAACAGCGGACTACTTACAACTGACATATTAGCACTCTCGACTCCTGAGTGCTAATTTAGCTTTAGTCAGGGTCGATCGCAACTTAGTTGTCAGTACGGGTTCCCGAACCGGCTATGAGTTGGAGGGAAGGAGAAGTGGGAGTGGGGGCTGTGGTGATGACTTTCGACCGCTAACCAATTACTTTTGATTGATGAAGACAATGACAGAAAATAACGAGGAATCTTGCAGCCAAGGCTTGAGCGCTTGCGTCCAAAGCCTGGGAATCGCTCAAATCGAGCGGCATATTTTTATCTGTGCCGACCAAACCGTGCCCAAGTGCTGCGATCGGCAAACGAGTCTGGAGGCGTGGAATTACTTAAAAAAACGCTTGCAAGAATTGGGGTTGGACAAGCCAAGTGCCACTCGACCAACTTGCGTCTTTCGCACGAAAGCCAATTGCCTGCGAGTGTGCGCGTCTGGCCCGATTATGGTAGTCTATCCAGACGGAGTGTGGTATCGCGACGTTACTCCACCCGTCATTGAGAGAATTATTCAGGAACATCTCCTAAACTCAAAGGTAGTTCAAGAATACGCTTTCTTGACTCATCCTTTGCCTGCGCCTCGTGAGGCGGAGCCAAACATTTAAGTGTAGCGCTGTCTAAAGTACAGGGTTATAGGTAAAGTGTTAAATTTAAGGTTAAGGGTGAGAATTTGAGACAGTTTGGCGTCCGGGCGATCGCACCTGCTACAGTTCAATAAAACTGTAGTTAGGTTCTTGTCTTACTTGTGCGGCTTCCCGTGCTCCTGGTGTTTCTCAAAAGGTACAGTAAAAAAAATCGATCCGAGTAACTGTGAAATTTTGTGCAAAAATTTCTCAGTGGCAGACACTAAGCAGGTTGCCAAACTACACTAGAAACAGTTAAATACGTAAGTAGGGAGTCTGCTTAAATTTCTCTATATCAGAAGTATCATTTAAAACCGGGGCATTAACCTGAAATTGAACCGATCGAGATTAAATATTTAACTTGGGCTCTGTTAGGGAGTCTCCAATCAATCAAGGCTGATCTTGATAGGGCGATCGTGCATTACAGGTTTGGGCTGCATTCCAGGTCGTAAGACACTCACAAACAGCCCTCAATTATAGGTTGGAAAGCGGTAATACCCGCCCCGCTTTCCCTCACCGCCATCCCTTCAGCCGACCGTCGTCCTCCACTCCCAGCCTGGTGGCGGGGGACTGACGGAAAAAACAGAAGTGAAAACAAGGAAGTGTGCGGGATACTTTAGCGGGAATAAACATGACAAAGGACAATAATTCAGGAGACCAAAAACGGCTGATGCTGGTTGACGACGACCCCAACTTGATCTTGCTCGTCAAAGACTACTTGGAGTTTCGGGGTTACAACGTCATTACAGCAGAAAACGGCAGAGACGCTCTGGAAAAACTAGAACAAGAAGTTCCCGACTTGATTATCTGCGATGTGATGATGCCGGAAATGGACGGCTACACTTTAGTCAAACACATCAGGGAAGACCCTCGCACTAGCTGGATTCCGGTTCTTTTCTTGTCCGCAAAAGGTCAAAGTTCAGACCGAGTAAAAGGCTTGAGCACTGGGGCTGACGTTTATATAGTCAAGCCTTTTGAACCAGAAGAACTGGTAGCCCAAGTGGAATCTTCTCTGAAAGCAGCATCGCGCTTGATTCGCCACTCAAATCCCGGTATGGAGAGTGGTCCAAAAATTAAGGCGCGCCGCAATGTCGAATTGACTCCCACTGAGTTAAAGGTGGTACAGTTGCTAGCCCAGGGTATGGCAAACCGCCAGATCGCAGACGTGATGAATGTCAGCCAGCGGACTATCGAAAGCCACGTCAGCAATATGCTGGGCAAAACAGGTCTGCACAACCGGACAGAGTTAGCTCGCTGGGCTCTTGAAAGCAAAAAGGCTTGAGCGGAGGTAGTCTGCGCTATGAAATCAGGGGAGCAAAATCTACTGCTATGCGCTTCGGTATCCCTGCTTGGCGGTAGGGCGGTACGGCGGTAGTTTGAAGGCGCCATTAACCTTGACACGGCAGCCGGTATTGAGTTAGTAGGCGTATAGTTTTTGAGGGCACCTCGCTCAAATGCAAGCAGGCTTAAAAGAACCCTCTGGCGGTAGAGCCGAAAATATGAAATACTGGGGAGATGGAGTTTTCTGAAGTTTAATCTATTGCCTCAGTTAGCTCCATGTTGCTAAAATGTGATATTTAGATTAACTTCTTTCTACAATTATTAGGTCTAAGTTTCTATGACAAACTTAATGAACCGCCTTTCTATTTTTGTGGACGGGAACAATATGTTCTACGCTCAACAAAAGAACGGCTGGTTTTTTGATCCTCGCAGGGTGCTCGAATATTTCAAAACTTCGCAGCCGAATGTCATCTTGATCAATGCTTTCTGGTATACGGGCCTAAAAGACCCCCAAGATCAAAGGGGATTTCGAGATGCTTTGATCAGTCTAGGTTACACCGTTCGCACTAAAATTCTTAAGGAATATTACGACGATGCTTCGGGCAGATATTCTCAAAAGGCTAATTTAGACATAGAAATTGTGGTTGATATGTTTAATACCGTGGATCAATACGACCAAGTTGTGCTGTTTAGCGGGGATGGGGATTTTGAGCGGGCGATCGAGCTGCTCCGCTCGAAAAATACTCATATTACTGTGGTATCAACCGAAGGAATGATTGCAAGAGAGTTAAGAAATGCTACAGATAGGTATATAGACCTAAATGAAATTAGGGAACATATCGAGAAGATGGATTATTAGTCAGTAGTCATTAGTCATTAGTTATTAGTCATTAGTCATTAGTCATTAGTTATTAGTCATTAGTCATTAGTCAGCAGTCATTAGTCAGTAGTTATGGGTTAGGGGTTATTAATTATTCGTTATTGGCGCGAGACAGGGGACTGGTGACTGGAGGCTAAAATCCAGAAAAACAGACAAGTAAAAATCAGGAACACACTTTTTAGAGCTATGAAAACTCAACCAAGTCAAGACCGGATTATTATTTTCGATACGACTTTGCGGGACGGAGAACAATCTCCGGGTGCATCTCTGAATGTGGATGAAAAGCTGACGATCGCTCGCCAGTTAGCGAGATTGGGCGTGGATGTGATTGAAGCGGGTTTCCCTTTCACCAGCACGGGAGATTTCGAGGCCGTCCAAAAAATAGCCCGATCGGTTGGCACGGAAGATGGCCCGACAATTTGCGGTTTAGCACGGGCGAGAAAGCAGGATATTAAAACAGCAGCAGAGGCTCTGAAACCAGCAGTAAATTCGCGAATTCATACGTTTCTGGCTACGTCTGATATTCACTTGGAGTATAAGCTGAAAAAGACGCGGGCTGAGGTTCTGGAAATTGTGCCGGAAATGGTGGCTTACGCTAAGTCTTTTGTGGATGATGTAGAGTTTTCGCCGGAAGATGCTTGTCGATCGGAACCGGAGTTTTTGTATCAGGTTCTAGAACGGGCGATCGCAGCGGGTGCGACTACGGTTAATATTCCCGATACTGTGGGCTACACGACTCCGAGCGAGTTTGGGGCTTTGATTCGGGGAATTAAGGAAAATGTGCCGAATATCGATCGCGCAATTATTTCGGTGCACGGTCACAATGACTTAGGATTGGCTGTTGCTAACTTTTTGGAAGCCGTAAAAAATGGCGCCAGACAGTTAGAATGCACGATTAACGGGATTGGCGAACGGGCGGGAAATGCAGCTCTGGAAGAGTTGGTAATGGCGCTTTACGTGCGGCGCCAATATTATAATCCGTTCTTGGGCCGGGCTGCGGATTCTGAGGAACCGCTGACAAATATTGACTCGCGCCAAATTTACAAAACGTCGCGCTTGGTTTCCAATTTGACGGGGATGTTGGTGCAGCCAAATAAGGCGATTGTCGGGGCAAATGCTTTCGCTCACGAGTCGGGAATTCACCAAGACGGGGTGCTGAAAAATAAGCGGACATACGAGATTATGGACGCTGAGTCGATCGGCTTGACGGAAAATCAAATCGTCTTGGGTAAATTATCCGGCCGCCACGCTTTTCACACTCGCTTGAAAGAGTTGGGTTTTGAAATGGCAGACGATGAGCTAAATAAGGCTTTCGTCAAGTTTAAAGATTTGGCAGACAAGAAAAAAGAGATTACGGATTGGGATTTAGAGGCGATCGCCAATAACGAAGTGCACCAAGCACCGGAACTGTTCCGGTTAGAATTGGTGCAAGTTTCCTGCGGCGACAAATCTCGCCCGACAGCAACTGTCACTGTGCGGAATCCGGCGGGCGAAGAATTGACCGATGCTGCGATCGGTACCGGGCCTGTGGATGCGATTTACAGGGCAATTAACCGGGTGGTAAACGTACCGAACGAGTTGATCGAGTTTTCTGTACAGTCGGTGACAGCAGGAATTGATGCGATCGGCGAAGTAACAATTCGCTTGCGGCACGAAGGCAAAGTATTTTCCGGTCACTCAGCAAATACCGACATTATCGTAGCGTCTGCAGAAGCATACATCAGCGCTTTAAATCGCCTGTATCAGGCATTGCAGCATAGTGCTGAAAAAGCCTCCGAACAGCCAACTGCGATCGGAAAGCAAGTTGTTGCAGAAGCACAGCGCTGATAAATTTACTGTCAGCCATTTTTCTTGAAACCAACCGCAGACGAACCCAGAGCAAAGCAGATAACTCTCAATTAATCTGCGTTAATCCGGGTTTATCTGCGGTTTAAAATTAATTTTTTTTACCAATAACCAACTATTGAAAAATGCAAGACGAAACCTTAAAAAAAGAGCGACAATTCCACGATGCTTGGGCATCCACAATTGATATTGACGGCATTCGAGTCAATGATTACTTTGAAGCTTGCACCGCCCCAGAAAATAGATTTATCGTCCAGCAAATGGGCGATATTACAGGCAAACGGCTGTTAGATTTAGGCTGCGGCGCGGGAGAAAACAGCGTATATTTTGCTAAAAAAGGCGCCCATTGTGTGGCTGCCGACTATTCTCAGGGCATGGTAGAAGTTGCTCTAAAATTGGCTGAGAAAAACGGCGTCAAAATAGACGGCTGCACGGTGAATGCAATGGCGCTAGATTTCCCGGACAACAGTTTTGATATTGTTTACGCTTCTAATTTGTTGCACCATTTACCGGAACCAGAAAAGGCAATTCGCGAAATGCACCGGGTGCTAAAACCAGGCGGGAAAGCTTGCTTTTGGGACCCGATGAAGCACAATCCGGTGATTAATGTTTACCGCAGAATGGCGACTGAGGTGCGGACAGAGGATGAAACTCCTTTAGATATTAATATTGTGAATTTTGTCAAGTCTTTGTTTTCCGAGACGGCTTATGATACCTTTTGGCTGACATCGCTTTGGATTTTTTTGCGCTTTTATTTGATCGAAAAAGTGCATCCGAATGAGGAGCGTTATTGGAAAAAGATTATCATTGAACAAGACAGACTGAAACCGGAATACTCTCGGTTAGAAGGGTTGGATGGGTTTTTGAAAAAGTTGCCTTTGATGAAGCGCTTGGCTTGGAATTTGGCTGTGGTGGCAACGAAGTAGTTACAAGAAGTACAATAAGTCAAAGCATTTAATTAAGAGGGTAATTATGCCAGAAACTATTACTGCTATCTACGAAAACGGGGTTTTTCGTCCCTTGAGTCCTTTGTCATTGAATGATGGGGAAACTGTGCAAATCACAATTGTAGCGGAAGTTTTGCCGGAAGAACTCAAGGGCGATCGCGAATTGGCGATTAAGTTGATGGATAAACGCGGATTGATCCGTTCGCCAAATAAGCAGACTCACATCAATCCAGCCGAATTAGCGCTACGCGAAAAGAATTGGCGCGAACTGTTTGAAAAACTGAAGGGAAGACCTGGAACACCTGTCTCTGAAATAGTTATCGAGGATCGCGGGTCGTGGTAAATGCTTATTTTCTAGATACCAGCGCTTTGGTTAAACGATATGTGCCGGAAATAGGAAGTAATTGGATTCAATCAATTACTGAGGTGGCTACCAATAACGATTTAGCTATTAGTCAGATTACATGGGTGGAGGTACACAGCGCATTGGCGCGCCGTCAGCGCGAGGGAAGTCTGTCTGCTGGTGAACTCGATTTATTGTTGGAAAAGTTTCGCAATGAATTTGATACTCAGTACCGAGTAGTCGAAGTTGACCCAGCGTTGATTGAAAGCGCGGGTCAATTGGTTATTCAATACCCATTACGCGCCTATGATGCTGTACAATTGGCATCGGGTTTGTACGTTCAATCTGTTTTAACATCAGTGCCAGAAACTCAACTAATTTTTGTTTCGGCGGACAACAGACTGCTGAATATTGCTCATTCTGCCGGATTAGCAATTGACAATCCTAATAATTATCCGTAATCAAATGGTTTGTAGTTAGGGCTTTAGTCCTTTGATAGATGCGGACTGAAGTTCTCACTACGAACCTATATTGCTGGGGTGGTTATCTAGAGGATTTCTTTCAAAGTTTTCACTAAGATTTGATTCTGTTCCTCCGTACCTACACTAATCCGCAATTTGTCTTCTAATCGCGGCTGATTGAAGTATCGAATCAATATTCCCCGTACTTTCAGTGTTTGATAAATTCTTTCTGCATCGCCGTTTGGTGGCCTAACTAACAAAAAGTTGGTTTGCGAGGGCCAAACGTCAAAGCCTAATTCCTTAAAGCTAACGCCTAGTTTTGCTCGCGAAGCCTTTATCTTTTCGGCGTTGGCTATTTTGTGGTCTTGATCTGCGATCGCACCCGCCGCCACTGCATAGGCTAAAGCATCCACATTATAGCTGTCTTTGATTTTATTTAATTCTGCCAGCAGCGCCGGATTTGCTATGCCAAAACCCAGCCTCAATCCTGCCAGGGAATAACCTTTTGAAAGCGTCCTCAAAACTATAACATTACTGTACTTTTTTGCCAAGTTCAAAGCATTGTCTTCGGCGAAATCTACATAAGCTTCGTCGATCACAAGAATGCCCGATAACTCTTTAGCCAGTTTCTCCAAATCTGCAACAGATATGGCTGTTCCCGATGGACTGTTTGGCGAAGCTATAAATGTCACTGCACCCTGGGCTGCTATTAGCAAATCGACTGGTAGCTTGTAGTCGTCGGGATAAGGAACTTCAACAAATTCTGCATCTTGAATTTCTGCCAAAGTGCGGTACAAGACGTAGGTAGGCGCGGGACAAACAATCTGTTTCCCTGATTCTCCCACAGCGCGAACTATCAAGTTTAATAAATCGTCGCTGCCGTTACCTACAACAATCCAATCGTCAGCAACTCCCAAAACTTGACTAGCAGCAATGCGGAAAAGTTTGCCAGTTGGATCGGGATAGCGGCGCAGCATTTCTCCGTCTATTTCCTGAAGCACTTTTAACGCTTTTGGAGAAGGTGGATAGGGATTTTCATTAGAATTTAGTTTAATAATTTTTGTGCCTAGCGGTGGCTGTTCCCCCGGCACATAGCCAGACATTTCGTGGATGCTTTTGCGAAAGTAATTCATCTATTAATTGAGTTTTGTGGAACCGGCATCTTGCCCGTTCTTGATAATGGTGCAAGATATCAAGTTAAACAAATTATATCAAACAATTAGTGACTATCCGCGTTATACCCAAATCAATTAACTTTTGCATATCTGCTCGATCGTCCACCGTCCAGACCACAATGTCAACTCCCTGACTCCGGCTTTCTTGAATTAGTGCGGGATTTTCCAGCAACACGCGATACTGGCTGCTAATCAAATTATCCTGATAGGTCACAGCTTGAGCTAATTGAGTTTTGTACGCTTCTAGATTAGCAACAATGTGTCCGATCGCCAAATCGCCAGATAGCCGCCGCACTTGTTCCAGAAATCCAGCGTTAAAAGAGGTAATAACGCATTTGTGTTGGATTTCTTCGCCCTTCAAAGTATTGACAAAATCCGCTACATCTGAGTCAGACCAATCGCAGTGAGGTTTGACATCAAAGTAAAGAAATTTGTCAACATTTTTGAGTATGGTTAATGCGGCTTTTAAAGTAGGAATTTTTTCTTGGGAAAATTCATCGCTACACCATTTTCCCGCATTAAGTGTCTTCAATTGAGACAGGGTTGTTTCCCTAACTTTGCCAGAAACTCCAGTGATTCTATCTAATGTTGCGTCGTGAAAAATCACTGGTACGTTGTCGGCGGATAACTGGATGTCAAATTCGATCGAATGAGCTCCACGGGCAATCGCCAGTTCAAAAGCTGCTAAAGTGTTCTCGGGGGCGATAGCCGAAAATCCCCGATGTGCAATAATTTCTAAATTCACTGTCTTGTGCCCTCTAAAAAATCTGCCACAGTTTGATTAAAAGTTTCCGGTTGAGTCAAAAAAGACCAGTGATTCCCCGGTACTTTTGCAACGGTAAGATTTTTCAAGTATCTCTTGTATGGCTGCATTTGCCAAGCCATGCGATTTACGCCTTTTTCCGGCTGTACAAACAAAGTCGGTATCTCAATATTTTCAGTTAAACCCGCAACTTTCATCACTTCGGCAAATATCGGATTTCTGGCTGCAATCGCAAATTTACTGCCCCAAGTTCCGTCGGATTTTTGTTCGATTTGGTGTTGGAATACCATTTGCTGCAAGTCACTCCAATCTGCGTATTCTCCCGATTGTTTGGCTGCTGCTTCTGCTTGGGCTAAAGTCGCAAACGGGCCCACACATTTGAGACAGTCTAATTTTCGGTAAACCATTGGCAGGGTGAGTTTCATCGCGGCGGGCAGTTTGGTGATGAAGATGGGGTCTACTAAAATCATACTGCAAAAGCGATCGGGATTTTGCCTCGCCCAAATCGCTGCTAGTTTTCCCGTCCAAGAATGTCCTAAAATGTGTGCGTCAGGCCAGTTGAGATGTGCCATCAAAGCTTCTAAATCTGCGATCGCACTTTCAAAAGTATAGTCTGTTTTCGGTTTGCTACTCTCTCCGTGGCCGCGCATATCTGGCGCTACAATATGATAGCGGTTGGAGAAATAATTGCCCAAGCTACTCCAGACACACGCACTATCTGCTAAACCGTGCAGCAGCAGCAAACGCGGAACTTTTTTTTTACCTGTTTCTGGCTTCCATTCTAGGTATGAAAGTTCCATTCCTGGCAGGTGCAAAGTGTTACGACTTGGCATGAGTAGGGGGTTTTATAGTTGGAGAAATTTGATTTAACTTTTTTATGAACAGGCAAGATGCCTGTTCCACAAAGAGTGAATTTTATGGTACGGTTTTCCTCAATAGGCTTTCCTGCCTGTTTCACAAACAATAAATATTTTTGTGGGGTGGGGTGGGCTTCTAGCCCGCCCTTATGACCTAACCTGGGCCCTTCAAGCTAAATAAAAGAAACTGAGTTTTCTGCGCTTCATCAAAATTGTCGTCACTGACCAAAACTACACTTTTGCTGCCATCTGGCAACTGCGGCCCGAGGGTCATTCCCTCTAAATTGTACAGCGGAATTCCGAGTTCGCTTAAGTCTAGCAGCAACTTTTTCTTAACAGGTTCGACCATTGCCACTCGCCCTTTAAAACTCTGGATTCTCGAAGTATCTGTAGCCGCCCCAACCGCTACTTGATAAATTCTAGCGCTGTATCCCGACAGGCCAAAAGAACGTTCTAAACTCAGAATCTGACCGCCACCGACAGTTACTAATTCTGTTAAACCGTTCAAAATAGTCATTGGAACTTGGTCGAGAGTATAAAGATTTTCTGAGACTAATTGGGGTGTTTTATCGACGATGACATAATGTAAAAGACGGAGTTTGCTTGCCTGTTCCGGGTCTAAATCTTGCATTAACGGCGCTTCCGTAGCTGCGAACAAACGAAACGGATCTAGACCGCCCGGACTAAAGGTTTCTGGGTCGATGGTTAAAGATTCAAAACCTAAATTGTCCACCACTCCTTGCTGCTGTTTTTCATCGCTGGCATCAGGAATATAGCGCTTTGGTATCGGCAATTTTCCCCGCATTTGCCCTGTTTTGATGTCGAATTCTCCGAGAAAAGGAGGGATGCCAACATGAGTAACGCCTTCGCTGGCGACAAATACTGAGTTGCGGGGAGAAAGGGCGATGCCTTCGGGATTGATGGAACCCCAAGAGAAGGTTTCACCCTCTGCTTTTTTGAGAGGTGTAACGCCTTCAACAGTAACTTTTTTCAGGCGAATATTTGCTGGATCGCTTGATGTGAGGTCGACTCTGAGACTGTAAAATCTCGCTTCTCCGTTTTCGCTGGGGTCGTCGGAAAGAGCGTAAAAGCGATAAGCTTTGGAATTGACTGCGCTAATACCTTTGGGGTCGTAGGTAATTCCTGACAAACCGCCGACTGGTGCTCCTTCAAAATTCATTTTTGGCAATTGGTACTCGCCCAAAAATTCTAGGGCCATTTCTGGAAAAGAGCGGTCTCTAGCAACTGCGGGAGGGGGGGCGCAAGCTGTGCAAACAGTTAAGAGAATTAGGGCGAGACTGAATAAGCGTAAAATACGTTGGCGAAGCCCTCGAAGAGGATCGCCCAGCGTCTTTAAATGGTCATAATTGCTCAGCAGGGTAATTTTTATTTGGTTGCTCTTGTTGAACAGTTTGCTTTTGTGCCATCTTTGTGACATAATTTATACCGTTTTGTAGATATGCAAAACTTGATGTTTCGAGAAGGAATGCCGAATCGCGGCAACCAAATTTTGAGAATGAGAAGTTCTGTACCAATTGGGTGCTTGCTTTTCCTGTGGTTGTGTGCTGGTTCTATTGCTAGCGCCCAAACTAATCCACCAGGCCTCGATCAATTTTCTCCTAATCCTCTAGAAATTACCACACCCGATCCCCTAGCTCCCGCCACTGAATCTTTGAGCAGCACTCAGCGGGACGAACTGACAGCGGCTTTGGAGCAGTTAAACTTAGAAGCAGCGGCTAAACTGGAAGCTGGAGACGGCGCTGGTGCTTTTGAAATTTGGTTCCGAGAATTGCGGCTGCGTAGGTATCTCGGGCCTGCGGCGGAAATTGCTGCTTTGAGTCGGGTGGGAAGTGTTGCTTGGAGTAACGGTAAAAACCTCGAACTACAGCTTATTACCAAACGGTTGCAAGCAATTCAAAAAGAAGTCAAATCCCAAGTACCACTTAATACTGAGTTGCTCCCCGTCTTCGCTGCGGCTTTTCAGCAGGTGCGCGCTAAAGGCCCGACTGTAGAAGTTTACCAAGAAATTCTCGAAAATGCGCGCCAAAACGAAGATATATTGGCTCAAGGTCAGATTTTGAAGGCGATCGGCCTCATTCACATCAATTGGTTGAGTTACGATAAAGCGGCTCCTGTGTATGAGGAATTGGCAACTTTAATTCAGGAAAACCGCGCTTTATTTGCTGCTAATTCTGCTGTGCCAACTTCTGCTGTAGTTGCGGGAAACGGCGCGCCGCCGCAGCCTGTAACTCCTCCAACAGAGGTAGATACTCTCAGACAGTTGGCCTACGTTTACCAGCAGTCGAAACAACCCCTAAAGGCGATCGCAGCCAGGGAAAAACTAGCATCAGTGTATGTCAACCTGCAAAATCCCAGCGCTATACCACCGATCAAAATTGCGATCGCCAGCGATTACCAAACCATAGGTCAAATCAATTTAGCCGCTCAATACTATCAGGAAGCCTACAATTTAGCCGTCCCTATTCAACAGTATGCCCAAGCTAGCGAAGCTTTAGATAAATTAGCGTTACTTTATCGAGCGCAAAAGCAGTGGGAACAGACTTTGCGGATTTATCAAATGCAGTTGCTGTTAGAAGAGCGGGCTTACAATTTCTACGGATTGATGAACACTTATGACAATATCGGTCAAGTTTATCAAGAGATGAAGGCTTACGATAAAGCTTTGGAATCCTATCAAAAAGGGTTGGACGTGGCTAAAAAATTGGGACACAGACAAGAGTATTTTGCTAAGAAAATTCAAAAAGTTAACAAGCAATTGCAAAGAACTTCGTAGTTGTCAGCAGGCAACAATGACAATTTGCAATGTGAGTAATTTAAATGCAGTAAGGTGTGCATTGCACACCCTACTAAACTACTTTTGACTCGTAGGTTTCTCGCGAGATAGAGTAATATAGTACATCAGTTTCGTAATAACGAGCATTTTTTTCATATTTCATGCCAACTTTCTGTATCACCCGCTGGGAGGCGATATTTTCGGGTCGGGCGATCGCAACTATTCTCTCCAAATTTAATATTTGAAATCCATAGTTGAGACTAGCCAAAGATGCTTCTGTAACCAATCCTTGATTCCAATAAACTTTGTCGATCGCATAGCCCAGCTCAACTTCCGGTGTTTTGTCCAGAAAAGCCAGTCCGCAGCGACCGATCAATTTACGGTCTATTTTATGTACTAAAGCCCACATTCCGAAGTTGTTTTCTGCCCAACATTTGAGCATGGTATGAATGGCGATTTGTGTTTCTTCTCTAGTTTTAACTCCTCTCAAGTATTTCATTACTTCTGCCTCACTGTAAATACGGTACAGCTCATCTAAGTCTTCAGGCGTAAATTGTCTCAGATACAATCGGGCTGTCTCTATTTCGTGCATAATTTATCAGTACAAAGTCTAATACACTTTCATTAAGACGACGGTGAAATGTAGAATCAATCTCTTCAATACAGTGAACTGCATTTTGAAAACCCAGCATTTGACACAGTAACTAAAACCAGTAGTAAACTCTATGTCTAAAGGCATAAAGTGGCAAGTAGCGCATATCCGCTGTTCTAATAAATATGGGTGACTGAGTGCTGTCGGGTTCGAGAAGTTGCTGGCTATGTAGAATATTTCCTAATTTGACTGACTCTATTTGCTACAATTATTAGTTGGATATATTGTACAGCTTTTTTGCTCTAAGCTGAGCGAACTGATCTCGCCCGCCCGCCCTACAAGCCACGCAGCGAAAAAAAGCTCGATATCCTCAGAAAAAGGCGCCGGATTTAGCAGCATAATAGCTTCTGAAATCTAAAATCTAAAATCTAAAATCTAAAATCGGATGACAACTTCCTCACCAGTAGCAGATACCAAAAACAAATCCGGCCAGGAAACAGACTGGCGGTTATTCATGAGGTTGGCATCTTACGCAACCCGCAGCAAACGCTTGCTGATTATTTCGATCGCACTATTAGTACCGCTAGCAGTCTCAGGAGCAATTCAACCGATTCTCATCGGACAGGCAATTTCCGTAATTCGCTCGGAACCTACCTACGAATTCTTGCGAGGATTGTCTTTATCTGCTGCATTGAATATTTTGGCTATTTTGCTGATGCTAACTATAACACTTAGATTAGCACTGCAATCAGTTCAAGGCTATTTAGTCACGAAAGTAGGGCAAATAATTACTACAGATATTAGAAATGATTTGTTCGCCCACGTCACATCGCTAGCAGTGAGATTTTTCGATCGCACTCCTGTTGGTAAATTGATGACTCGCCTCACCAGTGATGTGGAAGCTTTAGGAGAGGTTTTCTCTTCAGGGGCGATCGGCATTGTCAGCGATTTATTTTCAATTTTAGTAATTGCCATTTTCATGTTTACCATGCAGTGGCAACTAGCTTTAATGTTGGTGCTGATGATGATACCAATTACGGCAGTCATAATTTATTTACAGTACCAATATCGCATAGCAAATTACAATACCCGAGAAGAACTTTCCGATCTCAACGCACAACTGCAAGAAAACCTGACTGGTATTGGTGTAGTGCAGCTATTCCGCCGCGAAAGATTCAACTCAGAATTGTTTCGCGTCACCAATAAACGCTACATTAAAGCCGTTGACCAAACTATTTTTTACGACTCAGCCGTATCTGCGACATTAGAATGGATTGCTTTAGTAGCGATCGCAGCCGTTTTGTGGATGGGCGGTCAAAGGGTTTTAGCCGGTAATCTCAACTTCGGTACTCTCTCGGCATTCATTTTATTTGCTCAGCGTCTCTTCGATCCGCTGCGGCAATTTGCTGAGAAATTCACTGCAATTCAAGCAGGATTTACCGCTGTCGAACGAATTAGCGATATTCTCAACGAACCGATCGAAATTAAAGATCCAACTAGCGGGAAGAAGGAAGAAGGAAGAGGCAAGAAGGAAGAAGGAAGAGGGAAGACGCAAGAAGGAAGAAGGGCAGGTTATTCACCGTTGTTGATAACTGGACATCCAGAGGCAACGGCTTACAACTTGTCTCCGTTCGATCGAGGATTGGCAGATAATCATCAAAATCCAGCAAGTTCAGAATATCGTTTATTGGCTAACAATCCCCAATCACCCCCCGCCACCCCCCCCAAGCTTCGGGGGGGTGAAAATGCCAAATCGCAGAATTCTGAATCTGGAGAAATCCAATTTGACAACGTGTGGTTTGCTTACAAAGAAGACGAATATGTCCTGCAAAACCTCAATTTCACCATCAAATCTGGCGAAAAAGTAGCATTAGTTGGCCCCACGGGTGCGGGCAAAAGTTCGATTATCCGTCTCCTGTGCCGCCTTTACGAGCCTAGCCGAGGACGGATTCTGGTTAATCATGTCGATATTCGGGATTTGCCTCAAGCAGAGTTACGCAGGCACATAGGCGTAATTATCCAAGATGGCTTTTTATTTGCTGGTGATGTGAAGAGCAATATCAGCCTGGGAGAAAGTTACTCGATTGAGGAAATTCAAGCAGCAGCAGAAAAGACAAATGTTGCCCGTTTAATCGAACAGTTGCCTCAAGGCTATGATACGCAATTGCGGGAACGGGGAACCAATCTTTCGGGGGGACAAAAGCAATTATTAGCGTTTGCTCGCGCCGCTATTCGCAATCCCAGTATTTTAGTTCTAGACGAGGCAACTGCTAGTTTGGATGTGGGGACGGAAGCTTTAATTCAAGAAGCTCTAGAGCGTGTGATGGCGGACAGAACGGCGATAATTATTGCCCACAGGCTCTCGACTATCCGAAATGTCGATCGCATTTTAGTGCTCAAACGCGGGCAGTTAGTAGAGTCTGGCAGCCACGAAGAGTTGTTGCAGCAAGAAGGGTTGTATGCCAGTTTGTACAAGTTGCAAATGCTGGGAAGTTAATATCTGAAGGAAGAACGAAGAGGGAAGAGGGAAAATTCTCGGAATACCCAGATACAGGACTTGACGGGGTAAGAACCCCGTCAAGTTTCCTACTGAACCTCTGTTTGCACTTTTTATCTGCGATTCACTTCACATTAAGCTGAGGAGTCGGATCGCCCTGCCTCATCGCCAATCCCGCCATGTCAGATGCCAGCATCCCACTCAAGAAGGCCCCAAAGGCTGTAACCCCTACATTGACGGCATCCAGCGATTGCATCGGGAAAGCGCTGCTGTAGAGAAAGCCCCCAGCAATGCCACCCGCTACCCCAGAGATGCGGAAGGCAATTTCTCGGAACGGATCGGGAGGAGGAGGGGGAGGAGGAAACCGCCGCCGGAGCTCCCGAATTAAGACTGAAATGGGAATGGTTCCGCACCATCCGGCGATCGTCCAAGCAATTAATAAAGCTGTATTCATTTGCTTTTATGTCGATACGTTAGCTCTATTTTGGCGATCGGACTGAGCGATCGACCAGTCGCTTTTTTGAGTGACACTTATTTGAGCGACAGCCTTCTGTGCCACCACAGCAGACCTAGCATACATTCAATTAGATTTGTCCTCCCATCTCAAATCTAAAATAGCAAATTTTAAATTGATTCACTTGCCTGAAATCATTTTACCCAGGGTTTCCGGCAAGTGAATTATATGTTGGAAAAGCTGATTTGGGCCGATGCCAAACAATAACTGCATCGTCAGCACAATTGCTGCTAAACCAATCGCTGTCCCGATGCTGGCTTTCAAAACTTTAAACGCCCAATTAAAGACTAGCCAAGATACAAGTAACGAAGCAATTAAGATAATTAGTTCTATTGGCATATAACATTTTTAACTCTATTTAAATTCAACATAAATTACGTATCAATACCATAGAAACCGGGGTTTTTATCTGTGTTAAAGGTTCAAATGCAGTATTTCGGTAAAAACCCGGTTTCTGCGTCCAAGACTACTCTACTTATTACTTTAAGCAATACTGCCACGCTTCCGTGTTTCCTTATAAGAAATTCCGACATTTTTTAAGCCGGCTTTAATCATTTGCTGCTCTAACAAAGCGAAAAAGCGACTTCGATCGCCCCCCGTGACTACCGCTTGATTATGAGCTTCTGCTAGCGTCACCGGATAGCCGCCGCCTTTGTGTACTTGAGCCAGCATCATTCCTAATGCTAAATCTAGCTGTGCTGTATCTTGTGCTACCCATTCCGGCACTTCTATTCTAGCAATTTCTGTGCCGACGTGAACGTAACAGAAATAGACGGAATTAAGACCGTACAAATCTAAAATTCGAGCTTGGGATTTCCACAAAGGACTCCTTTGTCCTGGGGACAGGATTGTTGCCCACAATATGGCATCCCGCAAAGGTTCAAATTCTTGACAAGGTGCTTTTTCGGCGAAAGAAATTGTCGCGGCAAATCCGACGTTCGGACAATTAGTCATGCAGTCTGGTACGTCGTGGGTGCAAGCTTCAAACCGCAAAAAAGATAAGCTTTCGCTGCTGCGAGAAGCGCTTAAGTATCCTAACAGCGGAATTCCTGCTAAACGCAACTTGTCCCAAGCTTCTAAAATTGGCAGCAAAATTTGATCGCGCGCATCGGTGGGTAACTGTTCCAAAAACCAATAAATCAGGGAACCGTCTACCATTGCTAAAGCTGGCGCGGGCAATTTATTGTCGTTAACTTTTGCCCAATTGCAACCCATTTCTGCTAAGGCAATTGCTTCGGAAACTGCGCGCCGATATCCCATCCATTCTTCGGTTCTAATTCCCCACTGTCGCGAACCGTACAAGTCTTCGGGTTTGTAGAAAACCTCGGGTACGCTGTCTAAAACTGGGTGGCGGCTTTGTCCGTAGTGCAGCATGACTGTGCCAACGTTTAGCAGGTAGCAGTAGGCTATTTCGTGATGGTTGGGGGAAATTTGCGAGCCGTCTGTGGCAAAGACTGTGTGGGCGGCGGGGGGTGCGGTGATGTAGGTACGATCGGACAATGGCTCGATCGGCGTGGCAGCATTGAATAAAGTGCGATCGCGCCAATTCTCTTGCAATTCCACCAATTTTTCCTGTTCCGCTGCCGCCTTTACCAGCAAATTCTGAGCCACTTCCAAACGTTGGCGAGCCGCGTGAGCTTCCACATTCAAATGTTGACTCATTCCCTGCATTGCCTTGGCTGCTTTAGTTAAATCGAGCATCGGTTTTAAATCTCAATATTAGAAAGCTTTCAAGCTGAGAAATTATCAAAATACTTTTCAATTTTTTGGTGGCGAAGCTTTGTTTTTTGTCAGATACGTGGTTTGACCAATTAAAATACTTCGTCCCGGCCCATAGAAATAGTAAAAAACCCGGTTTTGGAGGTCAAGATTACTTCCAATAGTCTATAAAAAAAAACATTTTTTTTGTCGATAACCTTGCTTTTTTGATGGATTTTTGTTATATTTATTTTATAATGGGATGGTGAAAAAATATTATTTTTTTTCACCATCCCATTATATTTAAATACCATGTCTACGCCGCAAAAGTCAACAAAAAAGATGTAAAATTTTGTGAGTTTTTTTGACTCTGAAAAGCGAAAAAAAATCACACCTGTAAACAAATCTAACATCAATAGTCGAGCGGCAGCCAATCGGCAAAATCTCCGGCAAACTGCGACAGAGAAAGCAATTGAACTGGTAGATTTTGAGCCACAGATTCCCGTTCTGTCAAAGTATTGTAACCCCAATCCGCCAAAAATAACCTCACCTGAGATAAATCCGGCTGCTGCTTCACCGACAGCAAAGTTTTTAACCGATCTTCCACAAACCAAATAGTCGAGTCTTTGCCAGACGCAGCCAAAAATTCCCGCAAAATTTGGTGTTTAGGCTTGTTGTATTCCTTACCAAAAATTAACTCCGACGGCATTTGTACGCCTGCTAGCTGCAAAAGTTCCCGCACAAAACGGCCTTCCTTTGTAGTAACGATCGCCACTTTCACCGAACTATCCTGCAACGAGTGCAGGCGATCGGCTACCCCTGGATAAAAGCGGTGCAAAGACAGCCACCCAGCTAAATCCTCAGCAATCCAATTATCGCGCAATCCGTCTAACATAGCACCGACAGACTGCGCTTTTAAATTATTCTCGGTCAACAAATACGGTACTATATTGGGCCAATCTAGCAAAATTTGCTCTGGGGAAATCCCTGTCAGCAGTGCGCGGATCAGCAGCGGCATTTCCCAACCGGTTTCGATGGCGGGTCGCACTCGGTAAAAACTCAAAGCTAAATCTGGAGCTGGCACTGTTTCGACTGGTTTCCAGATTTGACAGTAGGTACGCCAAGCGGTTTGGAAATATTCGATTAGTCCGTCACAAATCACACCGTCAAAATCAAGAGCTAGAATTGTCGGAAAGTTATTAGCCATCAATAGATTTTAGATTTTGGATTGAATAATTGAAGAATTGGAGAATTGAAGAAAGCGATCTCCCTGATGAATCCGGGGACTTGTTATCGGATACTAGGTTTTTTATTTCTGCACCTCTAAATTTGGGGGGCTTGTACCCTGGCTGCTTTCGGTCACTGGATTGAATAATTGAAGAATTGACTGTGCAAACACTCAGCAGTGATTAGTCAAGAGTCGTTATTCAAAAGACTGAACTAGCGGTTGAGCGGCAATCGATTCTAGTCCTTGGGACTGCAACAATTGCGTCCACTCGGTCGTCAGCCGGGAATCATCGGGTGCGAGGCGCCGCATTTCGGCTAGAGTAGCAACAGTCTCGTACCAAATCCCATTTTTAGCATAAGCAATCACCTTAGCCATAGGGTCGGGATTTGCCAAATCGTTCTTGAGGTTTGCCTGGGGTTCAATTCGCTGCATCCATCCTTTAACAATATAATCTCCCGAACGCTCCAGCGGATCGCAGGCTAGTGCAAACGACCACACATATCGCTTACCAACCTCAATATTTTTTGTCTGGTCTTTCTCAGAAAGGCTAACTCCAATAATTCCGGCTTTGTCATTTTTTAAAGTAGTTTCGTAAACTACTTCGGATTCATCTTCGTTTAGCAAAATAAACTCTACTTGAGCCGCTGGTTGAGAAACATATACAAAAAATGTTGGCGACTCTGTTAGCGTTAAGCCAATATTGCTTTCAGGTATTAAGGGAGTAATGAATAAACCATCCCGTAACTTACAGCCTCGATGCGTCCCCCCTTGCCGGTTGTCGGGGGCTGTTACATCGGGAGGTTTGAAATTAACATTCTGACTCAGCAGAATGGGTGCAGGCACAGCCTGCATCGGTGTCAGCAAACTGGGGAGAGTAACGGCGATCGCCAATACAGTCATCACCAGTGCAGTAAAATGTATAAAACGTTTCATTTTTCCACCAACTTGTAGAAATATTTATAGAGCGCATCTCTAAATGTTAACCCGGAGTTTTAGCCCCGGGCGCGATCGAGTAAATGGGTCAATTTTCAAATCGCCATCGGCCGACCGACAAAATTTTCAGAAATAGCGAGATTTAAAGCGGCGCAACCAGTGGTTGAGCTGCAACTGATTCCAGTCCTTGGGACTGCAATAATTGCGTCCACTTCGCTGTCAGCTTCACATCCCCCGGTGTCTGGCGCCGCATTTGGGCTAAAGTAGCGAGTGTTTCGTACCAAATCCCATTTTGAGCATAAACATTGAGCCTAGTCATCGGGTCGGGATTTGCCAACTCGCTCTTGAGAGTTGCCTGCGGTTCAATTCGCTGCACGAACCCTTTAACAACTAAATCCGCAGCTCGGTCTTCGGGGTCGCAAACTAGCGAAAATGACCACACGTATCGCTTGCCAACTTCAAGGGATTTGTTGTTGTCCACGGTAGCAGGAATGGTAACTCCAACAATCCCAGATTTGTCTAGTTTAAATGTTTTTTCGTAGACCACTTCCTCTTCCTTCTCGTTGAGGACAGTAAACTCTATTTTTGCCGAGGTTTGAGGAACATAGACAAAAATTGTGGGAGACTCTGTTAGGGTTAAACCGATATTAGTTGGAGGCACTAAAGGAGTAATAGATAAACCCGCTGGACAAAGCTTGTTGCCGCGATGTGTCCCTCCTTGTCGGCCGGCCGGGGCTGTTACGTCGGGAGGCTTGAAATTAACATTTTGACTCAGTAGAAGCGGCTGGGATTGTGCGCGCATCGGTGCAAGTGAACTGGGTACGGTAGCTGCGATCGCAGATACGGCGACCGCAAGTGTAGCCCGATGTAGAAAACGTTTCATTTGGTTGTACCTTTCACTATAATTGCAAACACAGGCATTCGCTGATGGCGACAAATATTTTTGAGCTGCTAGTCGAGGGCGCAGATACACAATTTATACCTTGACATATCATCAATAACATTAATTAATTCGAGCGGCAAGGGGATTCTCTGTCGGAAAAATCAGGTTTCCTAAACCGCAAGTATCATTGGATACAGTTGGTCGCCACGTACTGTAAATTTTTGTAACAAAGTGGTCGGAGTTTCCGAGTGTTCTAAGATGGAGGAAGTCTCCAGCAGGCGGGAAATTTGAAACAACTGCTGTTCCAGAAACGAGTCAAACTTTTATGCTGGGATAATGAGTAAAATATCTAACAAAATTCGATCGGCAGTGGCTCAATTGAGTCAAATGTATAAACCATCACTAGCATTGGCTAAGTCTGTATTAATTGCCAGCGCAGCAGTAACATTATCATTGATGGGGGCCAGACAGCTAGGAATACTCGAACCAGTAGAATTAAGCGCTTACGACCAAATGGTGAGGTGGCGTCCCGAGGAACAGCCAGACTCGCGTTTGCTAGTTGTGGGGATTACCGAAGCAGACATTCAGAAACTGAATCAGTGGCCAATATCCGATCGCAAAATAGCTGAAATCTTACAAAAACTAGACAAAATGCAGCCGGCAGTCATCGGTTTAGATGTACTGCGAGACGTACCTTTAGCAGACGGGCGCGAGGAATTAACTAAATTTTTACAAAAAAGCGATCGAATTATCGGGGTATGTTTAGTCACCGACGGAAGCCCGGACAATCCCGGTTCTCCGCCTGCGCCGGGGCTGCCACAAAACCGGGTGGGATTTGCAGATTTCGTAATCGACGCGGGTGGCATACTCCGCAGGGCTTTACTATTTATGAAACCACCGACAATAGAGGGCAAATCCTCGGTCCAAAAACATCTTTGCAATGACAATTCTCAAGTTTTAGCTTCCTTCAACCTCCAGCTAGCACTCCGCTACCTGCAAGGGGAAAAAATCTCTCCCCAACTTGCACCAGATCAATCTTTATGGCTGGGAAAAACCCAATTAAAACAACTAAAAAGCAATGACGGAGGATACAGCAATGTCGATGTCAGGGGATATCAAATATTAATTAACTATCGTTCCAAGCAGCAAGTCGCAAACCAAGTCAGAATTACGGATGTTTTAGAAGGGAAAGTTGACCCGAATTTAGTTAAAGATAAAATAGTTCTCATCGGTTACACCACAGAAACCGTTAAAGATTTATTTTATACTCCTTACAGTGGGCGACAGCAAAGCAACCAATTCATGCCTGGTATCGTGGCACACGCACAAGTAGTCAGCCAAATTTTGAGTGCAGTTTTAGACAACAGACCGATGTTGTGGTTTTGGCCGCAATGGGCAGAAATCTTGTGGATTTCGGGATGGTCAATTGTCGGAGGAACCTTGGCATCGCGGATGGCTCACCCAGCGAAGTTGACGGTGACATTCGGAGCAATGCTGTCCGGGTGTTGCGCGATCGGCTTTGGGATTTTTCTGTTGGGAGGGTGGGTGCCTGTGGCAGCGCCAGCGTTAGCATTAATCTTAACTGGCGGTAGCATTGTCTCAGCAGAGAGATTTAATAAAGCCGGATACGGGAAAGCAATTAGCGATCGAGTAAAACAAGTCTTCAAAATCGAAATAGACCAAGCCAAAAAAGAACAGCAAGTCGCAGAAATCACCGAATCTGATTTCTTTAAAGAATTGCAGCAAAAGAAAGATAAACTGAGGATTAGCAAACAAGAAACCTCTCACAAACCACCTTCCGAAGCCCAAGAAATAATTGCAAGTACCCCAGAGCTTCCCAAGGTCGAAAGTCAAACAGACGAATACCTAGCTCAGTTGCAGGAAAAAGCCAAACAGCAGAAGCAGCGCCCCGCCGTGACTGAATCGGAAAGCGGCTCTAAAACGGGTGTCCCTAACGGTACTGGTTGTGGTGCTAGTTCAGCCGAAACTAAACCTGATGACGAGTTCAGCGATTTGCAAACCAAAGCCAAACAGATGCGGCAGCGCAGGGGCGCCCAAAAGATGATAAAAGATGAAAAAATTGATAGTTTAACAGATAAGGAGGATTTGGGGGGCAAGGAAGAATGACAGACAACTCCACTGCATCATCGAGAATTCCATCATAATGGGTTCTCGCCGTTTCTTACCCTAATACGCAGATCATGTCCAAAATCATCTCTGTCCACTCTTACCGGGGCGGAACTGGCAAATCGAACACGACAGCAAACCTGGCATCTATTATCGCTCGCGGCGGAAATCGGGTCGCCATTGTGGACACAGATATTCAATCACCGGGGATTCACGTGCTGTTCGGTTTCAGCGAGAGCAACATGGATCGCTGCCTGAACGATTACCTGTGGGGCCGGTGTCCGATCGCAGATACGGCCTACAATGTGAGTTCGCTGCTGCCAAAATTAGCCAGTAACGGCAACCTCTACCTGATTCCTTCGAGTATTAAAGCAGGGGAGATAGCGCGAGTTTTGCGCGAAGGCTACGATGTGGGACTGCTTACCGACGGCTTTCAAGAACTGATCGAGGTTTTGAACTTAGACTACCTATTTATAGACACGCACCCGGGGCTCAACGAAGAAACCCTCCTCAGCATCACCATTTCCGACATCCTGCTGCTGATTCTGCGTCCGGATCAGCAAGATTTTCAGGGAACGGCTGTCACGGTAGATGTGGCCCGAAAATTAGAAGTTCCCAAGATTTTGATGACGATTAACAAAGCCCCAGAATCGCTGGATTTCGAGGATTTGAAGCAGCAAGTAGAGAGTATCTACAACATCCCAGTGGCAGGGGTACTGCCCCACAGCGACAAGATGATGCTGCTCGCCAGCAAGGGAGTGTTTGCGCTGCATTTCCCGAACGACCCTCTAACTAAGGTGGTCGAAGGGATTGCGAAACAGATTGTGGGATAATTGGTGCAGCGAATGCCGATCGCCCGCCCAGCAGTTTCGCTTTGGCTCTCAATTCTTGCGGAGCGATGTCCTCCTGCGTATCCCGAATATTTGGTTAAAGAGTCATGAGAATGGCGACAAAATGAGATACAAATAGATTATGAGAATTTGTTAAAAAACTTTAGGAGGAGAACTCATGGAATTTGACTTCCGCATACTAATAGTATTGATGCCCGTATTGTTGGCGGGCGGCTGGGCTGCTTACAACGTCGGTGCTATAGCTCTCAAACAAGTGCAGAAATTGTTGAACAAGCAAGCATGAACTAAGCATTATCACCAGTAATTTCGCAGCCGGCTGTTTTTTGAGATACAAAACAGCCGGCTATTTTGTGCATTGGCTCTGCTTAAGTGATGGCTGATTCTTGGTGAGCAATTTACGACTGCAGAGAGATGGGGCCAAAACCCAAGAAAAGTTAAATTTAAAGGTTAAGCAGAAACCAGGTACGCTCAAGCAAAATACTTTGTTGCAGCAAACGAGCCTGGGTAAAAAAACCTAGCGGTGAAAGCAGGGCGATCGTGTAAGTTCGGATTTTGATGTTTTGAACTCTACTCAGGATTTATGAGTAGAGTGTTATAAAAATATTTTGTAAGCACGTTATCGCAGAAAATATGAGACAATCACAAAAGTATTTGCCCTAACAATCGCCATAAAAACTACGAAGTTTAACTGGTAGGGAAGATAGGTCAAATTGTCAATGTTGAATTCCTATATCTTTAGATAGATTATGCTTTTTCCCCGATCAAGCGGCATGCTACTCCACCCCACATCCTTTCCCAGTCGATTTGGCATTGGGGACATGGGAATAGAAGCATATCGTTTTATTGACTTTTTAGTAGAGAGCGACCAGCAATACTGGCAGGTATTGCCGCTGGGCCCCACAGGATACGGCAATTCTCCTTATTCGTGCTATTCAGCAATGGCGGGAAATCCGCTGCTAATTAACCCAGAACTGCTGCGGGACCAGCAATTGCTCGCAGATGAAGACTTCGCTAATTTGCCAGAATTTCCGCTGGATTATGTAGACTTTGATCGAGCGATCGCCCTGAAAGTGCCTTTGCTCAAAAAAGCTTGCGAAAACTTCAAAGCCAAAGCATCCCCGATCCAGCAAAAAGAATTCTCAGGTTTTTGCGAAAGCAAAGAGAATTGGCTGGAAGATTACGCCTTATTTATGGCACTAAAAGATCACTTTGGCGGTGTTAGCTGGAACAATTGGGAGCCAGAAATTGCCCGTCGAGAACCACAGTCGTTAGAGAAGTGGCGGCAGCAGCTAAATGCTGAGATTTATTACTACAAATACGTCCAGTTTGAGTTTTTTCGCCAGTGGACGGAGTTGAAACGCTATGCTAATATGCGGGACATTAAAATTATTGGCGATATTCCGATTTATGTAGCTCACGACAGCGCCGATGTATGGTCTCATCCAGAAATATTTTGCTTGGATGAAGCCAGCGGAGAACCAGCTTTAATGGCGGGAGTTCCCCCTGATTACTTCAGCAATACAGGTCAATTGTGGGGCAACCCGGTATACAATTGGGAGAAGTTGCAAGCAACTAATTTCGAGTGGTGGGTGCAGCGTTTTGAAGCGATTTTCTCTTATGTAGACGTGACTCGGATCGATCACTTTCGAGGATTTGAAGCTTACTGGGCCGTGAAGCGCGGACAGGAAACTGCGATCGAGGGAGAGTGGATTAAAGCGCCGGGAACAGCTTTGTTGGATCTAATTAACGAGAAGTTTGGCAACTTGCCGATTATCGCTGAAGATTTAGGGGTAATTACTCCTGAAGTGGAAGCTTTGCGCGATCGATACGAGTTTCCAGGAATGAAGATTTTGCAGTTTGCTTTTGGCGCGGGCCCTGGCGATCCTTTTTTGCCTTTCAATTACGATCGCAACTCGGTAGTCTACACCGGCACCCATGACAACGACACGACTGTTGGCTGGTTCAATCAACTGCAAGACTACGAAAGAGATGAGGTTTTGCGTTATTTGGGCTGCATCGATCCCCAAGGAATTCACTGGTCTTTAATCCGCATGGGCTGGATTTCTATTGCTAATATGGCAATTGTGCCGTTTCAAGATTTGTTGGGTTTAGGTACTGACGCGCGGATGAATTTTCCGGGGAAACCAGAGGGAAATTGGGGATGGCGGTATCGACCCGAAGCTTTGAATTGGGAAGTGCGCGATCGGCTCAAAACTATGACTTACATCTCCGGGCGCGCTCCTAATAAACATTGATCGTCGGTAAGGGGTAGTTGGTAGTGGGTAATTGGTAATTGTTAAGGGGTAATATCAAATCTGTTAGCATCGGAATCATTCCTATCTCTCTACTCTATATCTGCGTGAATCAGCGTCAACCTATTGTCATCTGCGGTTAATACATTCTCTTTTTTTTACCGCAGATACAGGCAGATAAACACAGATTAACGCAGATGAATTAGATCAATTCCGGTTGCACCATCGGGAATTGTTGACGGTTGACTGGATTTGACTATTCCGATGCAACCGGGTTTGATAGAATGGGTAATTGGTAATGGGTAATGAGGGCATCAAGACGGACATTCTAATTAAAATCTGTGGACTGCCCCCTATTACCTATTACCAATTAACAATTACCAATTAACACTCAACCTTCATTCTTGGGTGGTAATGAAGGATTGAGTTCGTTGGCTTTAAAAACAACTTCTTTGGCGACTCCAGGATCTCCTAGTTGTTCGGCTTGTCCGTTATTAACAGCAACCATTACCCCGCCGGCGTTACCTGCTACCACTACTAATTGCTTTTGAGCTCCCCAGGTGCGAACAGTCCCTGAAGGCAAAGTTCCCTCAAACTCTGTTTTACCATCGACTTCAACCTGCATCCACGATTCGGCTTTAAAAGTGACGCTAACCATTACTGGTTTATTGCCAGATTTATTTAAATTTTGACCGGTTCTTACTGCTTCGACAGCCTCGTAACTATCCGGTTTCTGATTTTGTGAGGAACTCGATGCCTCAGCAGCTAAACGAGCTTGTTCTTGCTGCCCAAGCGCTAGTTCTTCGGCTCCCGCACCGTTTTTTGCGGTAACAGAACCGCTCATCAACTGAGATAAGACATTGACCGAACAGATAATTAGAAATGTGTAAAAGAGGTAGAGGTGCATCGGCCGCAACTGAGGCCCATCTTGCCAAGATAGCTTGGTTCTCGATCGGGGCGCCGGTTCGATCGGGAAAAATTCGGCAAACTGATTTCCGTCCAAACCCATGGCTTCAGCGTAGCGCTTGATCAAACCCTGAGTGTAGACGGGTTCGGGAAGTTGGTCGAGTTGACCGTCCTCGATTGCTTGTAGCAGATTCCGCCGAATCATTGTTACCACGGCTACTTTGTCCAAACAAATCGACTGCTGTTCGCGGTACTGACGGAGTTGATTTCCAATTTCCGCTAGCTTTTTCTGAGCTGTTTCTGGCTCTTGGGAGTGCAGTTTCTGCTTAGTTGTTTTGAAGAATAAAAACAATAAATTCTTTGTCATATGCTGTGCTCCTGGGAATTTACTGGCACGCTTATTGATGTTAGGTTGACTAGATTCCATAAATAAATAATTTCCGCATCTTCTAGGGGTCGGCAGCAGCCTGGTGGCAATATTGGCGAACCAGGCCGCTGCAATTGAATCGGGCCAATGGCTGTGCGGTGCAGGCGCACCACGGGATATCCCAAGAGCTCGGCTGTTCGCCGAATCTGTCGGTTTCTGCCTTCTGATAGAATGACTTCTAACAGAGTTTGGTCTTGCGCGCGTTCTAGAACTTTAATTTTCGCGGGCAAAGTTTTTCTGCCGGACAAGATGATGCCCTGACGCCACGCTTCCAGTATGGGTTCCGGGGGATCGCCGCTCACCCAAACCTGATAAGTTTTGGCGATCGAGTGACGCGGATGGGTCAAACAAAATGTCAGCTTACCATCATTGGTAAGTAAGAGGGCGCCGGTGGAATCTGCATCTAAGCGTCCTACGGGGTGGATGCCTTGACCGGAGCGCAGTTGGGGTGGCAGCAAGTCGAGAACTTTCGATCGGGCCCTGGGATCGCTGCAAGTAGAAACTACGCCTGCCGGTTTGTTGAGCAACAGATAGACCTTTGCGGGTCGATCCGTTGGTTTCACCGGGACTCCATCGACTTGGATAAGATCGCGATCGGGATTCGCTTTTTCTCCTAAGCGAACAATATTGCCATTAACTCGGACTCGTCCAGCTACAATCATCTGTTCTGCAAGACGGCGAGAGGCAATGCCCCACTGGGCGAGGATTTTTTGCAGCCTTTCATCAGACATGACGGGAGTGTGGAAATCCCCAACGAGCGAACGGTGGGGAGGAAACACGACACGGTTAATTGATTAACCGTACTAGCAATGCTCAATTCCTGATTGGGAATAAATTATAATGCTGACCAATTATTACAGGACGCCCGGCGTGGCAAAGATTGTCCTTGTGCCCGGTGCAGATTGTCCTGATGGCATTACCCTGAATGCTGTGCAAAAACTACGAGGAAAAGACTCGCGGCAGGCACAGGTTTGCACCGTTGGTTTGCGGCTGGTTTGAAAGGTGTGGGTCTGACCCGACCATAAACCAACACTACCATAAATCCCGTACTGCTGGTTAAATTTATACGCTCGATCGCGAATTTTTCATCGGGATCGCACAACTCGTGAACTACCCCAATATTCCAAGGGGGGAAAGGTGAGAATTTTTCTGCTTCTGGCCTTGCTGATGCCAGATTTCTGCTTGGTTTTGCAGTTAATCGGACTTGTGTTCATCAACCCGGTTTCTAAGGAAAATCAGAGGTTGACAGCGGTATATCTGTGCAGAAACCGGGTTTTTGAGGCCGGATGTGCAAGTTCTAGTTAAATTTCTGTGCTTGAATATTAAGGTTTATCTTCTGAAATTGTTTATGACTGTCGATCAAAACTCTCTTCAATTTGACAATAGAGATGGGGCTGCTGGGTCTGGTGGGACTGTTAATCTGGGCGAGGAACCGGGGAAACCTTCGCCGAGTCAAGGCAGCCGGATAGCGAGCGCGGTGCTGTCTCCGGCGGTGCAGTTGTGGCTGCGATCGCAAGTTCAGCAGGTGGACGAATTGAAGGTGAAAATTGAGGGGAGCGATCGACAAATCTTCAGCGGTGCGATCCCCAAAGTCACGGCTGCCGCTCGCGGTGCTGTGTATAAAGGATTACACCTAACTGAAGTTGCCATAGAGGGCTGCGACATTCGCATCAACCTCGGTCAAGCTCTCAAAGGCCAACCCCTGCGCCTCCTAGAATCCGTTCCCGTGACAGGCGTTTTGAGGCTCAGCCAAGCGGATTTGAATGCGTCACTGAAAGCGCCTTTGCTTGCTGATGCTTTGAGCGAATTTTTGCTGCCAATGCTGCCACTGGCAGATAGGGAACAGTCGCTGAAGTTGCAAAATTCGCAGATTGTAATAGAGGCGGGTTTGTTGACGCTTTCGGCTGCAATTTTGCGCGCTGGCGGTAGGCAAATTCCTTTTGTATTGCGGACTGGTTTGCGGATAGCCAGCGGTCGCGAATTGATGTTTGAATCACCAGAAATCGAAATGGATGGAGAATTAAAGAGCAGTGATTTCAATGGTTTTAAAATTGATTTTGGGCCGGAAGTTGAGATAGAAGAGTTGATCTTGAGTCCGGGGGAGATTGTTTGTCGGGGAGGAATTAGAGTTTTGCCTTAGTTAATTAACAGTTGACAGTTAACAGTTGACTTTAACCTGCTTCCTCGGCAAAGCCTGGGAATATATACCGAATTCCCAATTCCCCATGCCCAATTCCCCATGCCCAATTACCGATTAATTAAAAAAGAGTCGATCGCGGGCAACAGTAAAGTCACAAAATAGTAGACTAACGGTGCGGTAAAAACATAACTGTCGGTGCGATCGAGAATGCCACCGTGACCGGGGATCAACTGTCCCGAATCCTTAACACCGGCGTCTCGCTTCATCATCGACTCAGTTAAATCTCCCAACAGGCTAGCAACGCCGATCAACAGACCAAAAGCAGCCCCAGTATAGGGCCACCCCGGCCAGTTTAAATACCAAGACCCAGCGACTGCCACGGCGATGCTGCCGCAAACTCCAAATACGGCACCTTCAACGGTCTTTTTGGGGCTGATGTGGGACAGGCTAGTGCGCCCGAAGAATTTGCCGACAAAATAAGCCCCAATGTCAGCGGCCCAGATGCAGAGGAAAGCCAGCAGCAGCGAAGTCAATCCTAAAGATATATGGCTAGAAGTTGTCCAAGATGGGGACGGGTAAATGTTAACCGGCAAATTGCTTGCTACTGCTTGCGAAAGTTGGGTTGTAGCAAGATTGCCTGGGTCGAGGCCTACTCGCAGCCGTACCCAATAGCTGGGTAAATAACCGCCGTAGAACAATCCTAAAACTGAGGAGGCAATATCGGCGATCGTCGATAATTTAGGTTGGAATAACAGGTAGAAACAGATTAAGGTTCCCGCTAAGGGGAACATGGCATCTACGAGTTCCGGTGCTAGGGCGGCAGTAATTAATAGCCCTTGACTTACGGCTAAGGTAGTTTTGGCAGCGGGTGCAATACCTTTAGCCCTGGCTAATTGAAAATATTCCAATTGACCTAGGTAGACGATGACTCCAAAGCCGACGGTGAAGTACCATCCGCCCATAATAATCATTCCCAAAGCAAGGGCGATCGCAACTATTCCACTCAGGATACGAGACCAAGGCATAAAATGAATTTCTCTTGCAGACGGCGGCGGATCATTCGATTTTGGATTTTGGATTTTGGATTTTGGATTGGAGATTTTGGATTTTTCTAGAGCACGAGTTGATCCCTTGCACAACTAATCCCCATCCCCCATCGGTCATCCAATATCTCAAGTCAGGCGGTCAATCCAGCTATGGTGGCCCCTATTCTTAAGTATGAAGGTTAAGTGAACTTAAAAAAGATTAAAAATTACAGAATTAATTCGTGTATCGGTGTCAAAATTCGTGTCGTGCCTTCTTCTTGCTTCTAATCCAGCTTTTCGCCGCTGAGAATAAATATGGGATTGACGGCGGCAAAGGTTTGACTGAGGCCGCGAGTCTCCAAGCGGTTGACGGCGGACTGGACTACCTCGATGTTGCGGACTTGCAACTCGGCGAACCCTTCGGAAAGGGCGTAAAGATTCTCTAAATTGGATGCTGTGGCGACAACTCTACCGTGAGGTGGCAAGTACCGCCAGACTTCTTGGAGAATCGCTTTAATGGGGCGACCTCCTTCGATGCAGACTCGGTGGGGGGGTTGGGGCAGGTTTGCAAGGCATTCCGGGGCACTGCCTTCTATGACTTCTACGTTGTCGAGCTCGAATCGATCGCAATTTCTGCGAATCAAGCTTGCTACTTCTTCGTCCCTTTCGACGGCGATAATCCGACCTTTGGGACAAAGCAAACCTGTTTCTACGGCGATCGTACCAGTACCTGCACCGATGTCCCACACCACTGAATCTGCTTGCAGCCGCAGGTGGGAGATTAACAGCAGTCGGACTTCTCGCTTACTCATGGGAATTCCCGGTAAACGTTCAAATAAGTCATCCGGGATGCCTGGAGTGACGTAGGGCCAAAGCATAGTTATATTTTTGATTTTTGATTTTTGAGTGAAGCAAGACGGCAGTTGGAACTCGCGGAAGAAGTAGGAATTCTCCCAATTTCCCCCAAGCCTTAATATTTACTGTCGCACAACCTTGAGAGTTTGGAGGTTTCTATCGCTACAACCTGTGATTTTTCCGCCGGCGGCAAGGATTTGTTGCAGGTAGTCAACGGCTGCTGGGGTAATGATTTCACCGGGCATCAAGACTGGTATTCCTGGGGGATAGGGACAGATGAGTTCGGCGCTGAGTCGATCGACTGCTTTGTCTGCGGGTACTGTTTCCGCTGGGAAAAAGAAGGCCTGGCGGGGGGAGAGGAGAGGGGGAGAGGGGGAGAGTGGGAGAGTGGGAGATTGGGCAAATCTTCCATCGGACATCGGACTTCTTCTCTCGGACTTCTTCTTTCTGACTTCTTCCTTCTTCCTGACATCCGTTACATCCGTTACAGAATCCGTTGTCGAACTTCCTTCTTCCTTCTTCCTTCTTCCTTCTAAAAAAGTACAAGCTTTAACTAAATTGTCAATATCTGATTCTGTATTTCCCAAGCTGATAATAAATGTTAGATGTTGCGGCATTGGTAATTCTGCGGTGACGCCGAGTTGAGAGTGCAGAATATCATCGGCGGCAAATCCTGTGATTCCTAAATCTGATACTTTTACTGTTAGCCTGGTTCGATCTAATGCTGCAAAACCCGGTGTATTTAACGGTTCTAAAACTGATAATCCGGGAATTTGACTGATGCGCGATCGCGCTTTTTCTGCTAGCTGTAAAGTTTGCGCCATTAACTCTTTGCCGTGGAGTGCGATTTGTTGGCGGGCTGCGTCTAGGGATGCTAATAATAAGTAGCTGGGACTGGTAGATTGTACTAGCTGCAATGCTCTATTTAATTTTTGGATATCTATGCGATCGCCCTTGACGTGCAGCATCGATGCTTGTGTCATTGCACCGAGGGTTTTGTGGATTGATTGTACAGTTAAATCGGCGCCGGCTGATAGTGCTGGTTCTGGCAAGTTTGGATGAAAGTTAAAGTGCGCGCCGTGGGCTTCGTCTACTAATAACGGTATGTTGTATTGATGGGTAATTTGGGCGATCGCCCGCAAATCCCCACAGACGCCGTGATAGGTTGGGTAAACTATCATTACTGCTTTGGCGTCGGGATGTTGTTCTAATGCTGCGGCTGTGGCTTCTGGAGTGATGCTGTTGGCAATATCCCAATCCGGGTTGTACTCTGGATTGACAAAAATTGGAATTGCACCAGATAAAATCAAACCAGAAATCGCCGAGGAGTGGATATTTCGAGGCAAGATAATTTTATCGCCAGGGCCGCAAGTTGCTAAGATGGCGGCGATTATTCCGCAAGTCGAACCGTTGGCCAAAAACCGAGTTGATTGAGCTCCAAATGCTGCGGCGGCTAAGTCTTGAGCTTCGGCAATAGCACCTTCTGGATTAAAGAGATTATCTAATTCCGGCAATTCCGGCAAGTCCGATCGAAATACTGCTGCACCGAATAAGTCAATTAGGGGTTGAGAGATTCCTTGTCCGCGTTTATGTCCGGGGGCGTAGAATGGGGCGTGTGGATGATTTGTGCGATCGCGCAAGGCATCTAATAGAGGCGTTTGTTGTTGAGAGTTTGCTGGTGACACGCTTAATCTTGATTTGAATATTTGGAATTATAGCAACTGCCGAGGTTTCACCGGACGTTATTAATTGCTGAAACCCTTGCTGGAAATTCCGCGATCGCATCGACTGCTTCCTTTTTCGTTGCAATCGCCCACAAGCAACACCGTCTCAATTTCAAACTTTTCTAAAATGACTTAATATGGACTGCTTAAGTATGATACTCAAACAGTTGAAAATCCTGGCTACTGCTTTACTTATGGTTTGTCTAGGGGCTGTGGTTTCAGTTAAAGTACAAAATCATACCACAGTCTGCGGTGACTTTTCAGCGAAGACCCGGTTTCGAGTCCATACAACCTGTTCGATAATATCGGCCGCTTTTTTACTCCGCCCGATCGCGCGATCGCGTCTTGGAGGGCGATCGGACGTTTGTTTTTTGTAGGAGTCTTGGGTTAGTACCTTGGCGATCGCATTGCATTGGCGTTATTGTTAAACTGATCGGGAAGTAAACTATAAGATGCTAGGACTTACTCACCAAAACGAAGTTTCAAGGGTTTGAGACCTACTCCTGGCCGAGAGAGAGGCCTGAAAACCTCATGGTCTCATTCCTGTTTGGTCTCGGTGCGTCGTAAATCCTAGATACTACTCATGAAGTACCTCTGGCAAGCCAAGTTAATTACACTCTAATTTAAGCGATTGCCTGACCCATGATGAATCTTGTAACTGTCTCTCGTATATAGTCAGGATTCTTTAACTTTTCAAGATCGATTTTGAAGAAAACTTCTTGAGTCGCTTGTTTTTTGTATGTTCTGAATGCCTCTTGAAGACGCTGCTTTTCTTCAAGTTTAGCTCCTGTTGCCAAGAAATGATTCACAGTAGCTAGCATTGAAACTGTAGTAGTTATAGCAGCAATAGCGGCGGGGAGATCGAGCACTCCTGTGGGAGGTATGAATGACTGTACGAACAAAAAAACATTAGAATAAATTGCCTCACTTGCAAAAGAAGGTAGCAACGAAATAGCAGCTTTAGGAGCAAGTGCTTTGCCAGTGTAAAGATAGTAAAGCGAAGCAATTGCAGAAACCTGGGTTGCTACAATAAAAGCTGCACTGCCTGGGAGCAAAACTTGACTTGAAACAGCGACCAAGGCACTTGCTATTATCTTGATTGCATAGGATTGCTTCTCAGCCATATGTCGGGCCAGTAAAATATTCTTTCCCTGTCCCTGCAAAAAACTCTCTATGTCTCTTCTAAGTTCATCCACACCTCGTACATCTAGTGGCTCATTAGATTTAGTTTCGGGATCGTAACCAAACGCACAGACTGGATAGATTTTATCAATATGAAGATGCGTCTTCCATTGCTCTTTGATACCTTCTAAAGTAGAGGGAGTATGCCTATCCCACTCATCGATCTTGTTCAGAACTACAAATATACTACTACAGCTTGCGCGAAGATCGTCAATGTATTTTTTTTGGGTTCCATCTGAAGATCCAGTAACAACTAATACCCCTACATCAATGTGTTCTAGAAATTCTTTTGTAACTTTGCTATTTTCAGAACGGACATCATCAAGACCTGGTGAATCTATAAGTTTTACACGATCCAATTGGAATATTTTTAGCTTAGTCGTAACTCCTGACTTCGCACCGACTGCTGCGAGAATATCTGCCCGCTCTCTCTTTAAAAAAGCATTAATTAATGAACTTTTACCGGAGCTGACTTTGCCAATAAAAGCCATATTCAATGTTTTAGAAAAATCGGGATATTTTTCTTCAGTCAAGCTTTCTACCTTTTTGAAAAAAAATTCGTCATCCCAAGCAGAATCGTATGCAGTAGATACATCGTTTGCCATACCAACCTCGTTGAATTTGGGTTCTATAAAACTACTGTACGGGGTTCAACCCAAGAAAGCATCTAACTCATAGTTGAGTTAGATGCCCATAAAAAAGATCAGGCATAAGCTAAACCTAAGTGGGGGAAGCAACCTAAACTTTTGGTTAGGTGTCGCTCTAAAAGAAAGGCCGGCAAAGGCTTGGCCGAAAGAGGGATGAAAGGAATTACAGATCCGTAATTTCAGGAGTTATTTTATAGTAAACGGGGGCGATCGCGCCTCTTGGCTACAGCTTACTATTGTGAGGGAGGAAGTTTTGGGGCGATCGCTTGTTGCTAGGAAGAGATCGCTCTTTTTTTATACGACTATTGGTTAGCCCCAAAGCGATCGCATCTCGCAGTTTAGTCGGTTATTCCTTTTGCTATCTTAAAAGCCTTCTCCGGTGATGTCGTGTTTGAGATCCTTTGTGAAGCATGGATATCTGCTGGTTTTTTAGCCGCCTCAATAGCAGCCGCCTTAAAAAGGCTCTTATCTACTTCATTTGTAAGCCATCTTGCACCAGCAACTCCGACAAGAATCGCACCAGCGAAAGAGGCAAGGCTTAATGGAGCATCCAGAGCGGCAAGTATATTAGCTCCTGCTATTGGACCATATAATCCCCATGAAACAATGCCTGAAACAGCACCAATTAAAATATTACCCATATATCCAGGTTTCACGATTGTGAAATCTTTATCCTCTATTTTTTTAGGTAATATAAATCCATTCTGAGTCAGAAGGGCATTTACAGCACCTCCTATTGCTCCTGCTAGAAGAATTAAAAAAAAAGCAATTCCAACTTTCATGATTTTCTCCTAAATGGCTTCAACTTAATACTCTGTTCCAATTTCAAAGTAAGTAACAAGCTTGTAGACTATTTCGGCTTGTGGTTCCCCGATCAAACCACTGTAGGGGGATAAACCAAAGAAAGGATCTAAGCTTAAGGAGGCGATCGCTTCGCTTCCTTAAGCTGCTCCATTAACTGCTTTCAAGGTAAACCTAGTTGATCGCGTAACTCTTGGTCATAGTGGGCTGTTTCCCAGTTTTGGGCAGCTTTAACTTGCTCTGGGGTTAGGTTTTTAGCTCCGTTGAGATGGGTTTCTTTGAGGTTGGCTCCATTGAGGTTGGCTCCATCTAATGATGCTCCACTAAGGTCGGTTTCACTAAGATTGGCATCCTTTAACCATGCCCCATTAAGATTAGAACCTTTGAGGTTGGCTTTGTTAATCCAAGCTTTTTCGAGGCTCGATCCACCGAGTTGAGCTTTTTCCAGTTTGATCCCCTCTAAATTTGCTTCTGGAGCTTTCAGCCCTTGCAAACTAACCCCATCTTTATTCAGGTCTTGCAAAGCCTGAATTCTTCCTCCACTACCGTTTTGACCCAACGCTGAATTAATAACCGTCCATGCTTGATAGTGTGCTTGCTTCTGTCGTTTTGGTGCTTCCCAAACATAGCGACCCAACCCAATGACAACAGTTATTACTATCCCACTTTGTAATAATTTCACAGATCCTTTGCGGAGCAAAGCCCATTTTTTCTTGGTAGGTAAGTGCAGTGCCCACTTAGCCCAAGTAGTATGTATGTTCCACCAATTCTTAGTCTTAGGGTACGGATCGATAGGTTCTTCTGACCTGAGATCGTATAAACGGCGATAAATGTCTATCTCCATATTCAACCGCTTTGCTTCACACACTAAGTCATACTCGCGCTGCAATCGGTCTGGACCATCGTAGACTCTGGCAAAACTTTCTCTCAGAGCCTCAATTTTTGGTGTATTGTTGTTCATAAACTCCAAAGTTTTATCCGCTCAATCCCAACTTATAACTACCTTTAATTCTTCCGGGTTATGATGTTCAAGCAAGGTACTTTGCTCGCAAACATCATCAAAGGGAAATCCATAAGCTTTGTTATCTATGCTGTGAAGATGCCAGAACTGTGCATAGTAATTAGCCGGAGCATTTTTATAATACTCATCTGGATTATACCGATTTTCTGGACTGCCTAATATGTGCCTGTTGAGCATAGCGCTCACTTGAGATTGAATCACTTTTTCAGTAGCATCGCCTTTAGCAAATGCTCCCGCACACTCAAAAACTTCGGCAGAGGTGGGATAATCGATTATATATTTCCTATTCACATCACCATCCTTTGTAAAGGCAAAAACCTTGTTTTCTACCTTTCCCGTAAAAGTTCCCTCATGTGTAGTAAAAACCAGTTCGTTTGACGCATAATATTGCCACATTTCAGCAATGTAGCTATCGAAGTATGTTTCGTAATTTTGACCACGAGAAAAATTACCTTTAAAAGGCGCTACGATTCTGTAGGGTGCCTGAACCAGAGATTGAAATTCGGTTGGTACACTTGCCATGTATTCACTGAATAAAGCACTTCTAGATTCAGTTATTCCCAGTTTTTTTGAAAATCCATCTGATGCAGTCAACTCAACTGTCATTGGGAAACCAAACTGATCTACTTGAGTGGTATTACCGTGAAAACCAGCATCATCAATAGTAAATTCTAACCAATCAAAATAAACGTCTGCATTGGGGTCAGATGGATTAGCTGGATTTGGGCCAACAAAACCATATCCATTGTTGACAATTTTCAGATACGTTGGCGAGCCGAGACTAATATATGCTCTACCAGAATCGATTTTAGGAACTTGTATTTCGGTAACTTCACTGACTGTATGCAAATAATTGCACCAGTTTTGTTCATTTTTGGTCAGATAACCGGGCGCATCGTTATCACTATCATTGCAGGGGACTAAATTACCATCTTTGTCTACATGACAAAATTGACCTGTGGAATTTTTGCCGATGATAACAAAGTAAATCTGCTCAGAGGAATATTTTCCTCCAGTGTTATTGGTGAATGAAAATTTCATAATGTTTTCCTAATCAAGAAGCGAGTTGGTAATTATGGGGAAAAGCTAAACATTCCTATCGAAAAGCTTTTCTCATTCAAGAGCTAGACTCAACTCTATATGTAATTGTCGTTAGAAAGCAGGTTTTCCTAGAAAGTTCCCTGGAGGGCTGTAACGGCAAACTAAGATATCATTGCCATTGGCGCTAGCGATCGCACAACCAACTTCTGTAGTGTTCCTCCAGACAACCTGGGTATAGTGACCAACATCTTGCCACTTTCCAGTAGAGCTAACATTGGGGAATGTACCACCGATAAAATACTGCTTTTCGTTTCCAAAACTCTCAATCATTTGGGTATAACTAAAGTAGCCAGATGCTCCCATCCAGAGGTTTTCGCCTTCACCCGTGTTCTGGCTATGTTGCAAGGTTCCTCCCAAGGAAGCAAGGTAGTCTGCCCACTCCTGAGCATGATTGGCTAAAGTATCAGACCAAGTGAGTGGAGGAACGCCTACTTCTGCCCGGTACTGGTTATGAGCATTAAGAATTTCTTGAGCTATTGAGTTTTGCGGTGCTGTCACAGATGGATTAGTATTAGACATCATTTTCTCCTTTGTTTTGTGCAGTTAAACTTTCTTTTGCTTGTACTCGCCTTGGTCATTGAGATACCAGATTCCGTAGTGTCCTTCGGCAGAATATTGTGAGTTATGATTGCTTTTCCAAGGTTCGTCAAATGCCTCAAAAAAGTAAGTGGTCACCCGATTTTCAAATGCCCACTTGTCAATTGCTTCATAATAAGCGAGGAGGTTTGCCACATTATTGTTTGTGTTGTTAAAGCTAATTCCCTCTGATGGCCACCCTGTTTCGCCAATCATCATCTCGCATGGGGGATTAACGTCTGAAACGGCTGTTTTGATTTGATAAAAAGCCTGACCTACTGCATTCACACCATCTTGAGGTGTGACAGACTCTGAAGCTGGATAAAGATTGCATTGGATAAAATCGCAATTCTGAATAAGTCCTTTTAGCTCGTTGTAATAGGCGCTGTTAGGATTGGCAATTTCACCAAAGGTATTCGAGCGAACACCCACTTTAATACCGAGATTGTGAGCTTTTTCCTTGTTAGCCACAATCATCTGATTGACCGCATTTGCTTTCTCAGCATCGGTGACATATTCATTGGTGAAAACGAAAGAAGTCACCGTGTTTGGGTAAGAAGTGTTCGCTAAGGATGCCGCAGCAAAAGCAGCATCGATTTCTGCCTGCTGTAGCGCCATGTCAATCTGCTGTTGCTGGTTAGTCTGTTGATAAATTCCCTGACTAACTTCAAAGGCGATTTTACCCCGAAGTTGATTCAACTGGGCAGCGGCACCAACAATATGACAGTTAGAATTGACCTGATTCCAGGGTGTTGTGGGCGGGTATCCGTCATAGCCCATACTGTAGGTACTTATCTTGTTGAAATACGGTTCGATGATTTCCAGCATCCGAACAATATCCTGCTGGCTGTATGAGTTCCACAATTGATTCGCGGGGCCAACATACGGACTAAAAGCTACACCAAGAAATTCAGACATAGTGATACTTCCATCTTGCAATGAGATGTATTTTGTGCAAGGGTTCCAGATAAGTTGTGCGGCGCGTCTAGAACACTTGCCAAAAACTTTTTGAAACAGAATCTTTAGTAGTGCGCCATGTTTTCGCAAAAGATGATCTCACCCATGTTTACACCCAACATCTGGGTAAAACGCTCGTAGAAACCCACCCTGTCGCGAACCTTGTCATTAGTAGGGATGCTACATTCAAGACCGCCATTGATGATGTTGATAGTCATGCCAAATCCAGGTGCACGTCCCTTGCTGGCATCGTCAGGAGAGGGTGTCCAACCGCCAGTCATTACTGCGTGACAAGAAGGCTTGGGTGGCTGCGAGGTCATCCAGAACCACAGAGCAGTTTGGAAGGCGATGACGCCATCTGACTTAACCAGGTCAGGGTTATTAAGCAAATCCGCGCCCAAGACTTCGCCCATCTGACCGTAGTTGTAGTTCCACGACAGTTGTATGGGCCCACGACCGTGATAGGAACAACCAGGCACACAAGGATAGGTGGTATTCGATGCCTCGCAATATTGACTTGGGGGGTTTTGCTCTTCGATAAAGTGCAGACCCCAAGCAAAACGTCCACCAGGAGCAGCGTCCCAACCTCCCGTCGTCTCGTGGGCAATATTTGCTAAGAACGCGGCTGCCTCCTGTTTGCGTTGCTCATCTGAACCCTCATTGCAAAACTGCGGGTACTTCTGAGTTGCCGTCACCAGACTGTCATAAGCGTACAAAGCGTTACGGTTGGGGAACATGGCTTCATAAGTTTCAGAAGATATAATACTTGCGAAACCATTACCTCCTGGCAAAGTGACAGACCCGTTAGGAATGCAGAGTTCCTGACCTACTGGCAAATTGCTAGCATCATTGTCTGTCAATGAGCTGCCATCTGGTTTTTTAATTTCACGCCAACGATTACCATCACCTAATTGTTCTTGAGCGATGTTATAAGGCGTATTTCCAGCCTCTACTATGTACGAGCGGCCAACTGTACAAGACATAAATTGCCTCAACTGAGTAGGTTGTTCAAATTTGAAAGTAACCAACAAGCTTGTAGACTATTTCTGCTTGCGATTCCCTCTGTAAACCCACTGTAAGGTGATACACCCAAGGAAGGTGCTAGCCTGTAGTTGAGTTTTCTGCCCATACAAAAGACCTCCCATGAAGCTGACTCTTAATTGAGGGAATAACCTGTACTTTTGGCTAGGTGTCGTGCAAAACTACAGGCTAGCAAGGCTTTTCGGACGGCGATCGATTTTAGATTTTAGATTTTAGATTTTAGATTTTAGATTTTAGAATTGCTCCCACGGGCTGTAGCGATCGCAGGTGATGAGTACGCTACGCTTTTTTCAAGGGCTCACGGCCTGTACCGGGGGGCTGTGACCAAATTGCTTCCGGTCAGCATAAAAAATTAAATACAGATAAACCCGGTTGCTTTCGTCTACTCCAAAAAGCTGATTAAAAAAGATGCAAAATATCAACTTTAATAAATTTTCACTATTTAGATAGATGCCGTATTTTTAGTTTTTTATCTAGCATGATTGTATCGAGTTATTAATAGAATTGCCGTGATTTTTCCTAACCCTACTCCGTTTCCCGGCCCGCAGATTCCCAGCACCGAACCGGGGCTGCCGACTATACCCGCATCGCCACCAGTGCCGGGTCCCGTTCCCGAACCGATTCCCGGGATAGTACCGGAACCGGTACCTGCGCCAATTCCCCAGCCAATTCCTGAACCGGTGCCGGAAACTGTACCCTCTCCAATTCCTCAGACAGTGCCGGAGCCTATTCCTCAGACAATCCCTGAACCTGTATAAATTATGTTTTAGTCGATCGCGAAATTTAAGATTGTTTGTGAGGTCGATCGCAAAAACCGACTTTCTCCCAAGTCCCCAATCTTTTTGATGAATATCAGACTTGAAAAAACTCGGTTTTTGCGTAGATTATCGATTAATTGAAGTTGAGCGCAGTCTCTTTACAAACGTCAACAGCAGCTAAATCAGTCGATCTGCCGTCAGCGTATTCGGCCCTGACATCAAAAACACAGCCCGCATCCGAGTCCACGTAGTCAGCTTGATCCCACTGAAACTCTGCCTTTTCCCGATCGGCAATCGGGGCGTTTAACTCGTTTTTTCCCCAAGTATCCTGATCGGGAGGAGACATATAGACGGCTGTCATCGTCTTGCCACTGTTGTTAATTACCGAAATTGTGACCGTCTGAGCGAAAACGCTAGCTGCTGTGAGCGCTAAAAGAGGCAGCGACAGCCCCACAGCCATCGTTACTTTGCTTAACCACTGGTTAACCATTGAGTCATCTACCTCAAGTTGTATATTTATTCAAGCTTAGCTTTAGAAGTTAGAAAGCACAAGTCAGATATATTGCTATTGCTTATGATATTTTGAAACAGTGATATGTTTCTAAATAGCTATGCTTACTGCCGGAATTGTCGGACTGCCTAATGTTGGCAAATCTACTTTGTTTAATGCTCTGGTTGCTAATGCCAAGGCGACTGCTGCTAATTTTCCTTTCTGTACGATCGAGCCAAATACGGGTATCGTGGCAGTGCCAGACGAACGGTTGAAGGTGCTGAGCAATATTTCCAATTCCGTGCAAACTGTGCCGACGCGGATGGAGTTTGTGGATATTGCGGGTTTGGTGAAGGGGGCGAGTCAGGGAGAAGGACTGGGAAATCAGTTTTTGTCTCACATTCGGGCCGTAGATGCGATCGTCCACGTTGTCCGCTGTTTTGAGAATGACGATATCATTCACGTTGCGGGTTCTGTCGATCCGATCCGAGATATTGACATTATCAATCTCGAATTAATTCTAGCAGATTTAGCTCAAATTGAACGCCGGCTCGATCGCACTCGCAAGCTGGCCCGCAACAACAAGGAAGCTCAGGCCGAAGTGGATGTGCTCGAAAAATTGGTCGCTGTTTTGAATGCGGGGAAACCGGCGCGGCAGTATAATTTCACAGATGAAGAAGCTGAATTAGTTAAAGGTTTGGAATTACTGACCAACAAACCAATTATCTATGCTGCTAATGTATCTGATGACGATTTAGCAACGGGAAATAGCTATGTCGAACAAGTGCGGGAAGTAGCAGCTAAAGAAAATGCTAAGGTTGTCATAGTTTCGGCGCAAGTTGAGTCAGAATTGGTGGAGTTATCCGAGGAAGAACGAACGGATTTCCTAGAATCTCTGGGGGTAAAAGAAGGGGGCTTGAAATCTCTGATTCGAGCTACTTACGAATTATTGGGTTTGCGGACTTATTTTACTAGCGGCCCGAAGGAAACTCGCGCTTGGACAATTATCGCGGGAATGTTAGCACCGCAAGCTGCGGGGGTTATTCACTCGGACTTTGAACGGGGTTTCATCCGGGCCGAAACTGTGAGTTATGAAGATTTGGTTGCTACGGGCGCGATGAATGCAGCTAAGGAAAAAGGCTTAGTTCGCAGTGAAGGAAAAGAGTATGTTGTACAAGAGGGGGATGTGCTGTTGTTCCGATTTAATGTTTAGCCTTTTTAAGGAGATGAACACATGGATATCGTTTCGCTGGCAATTGCTTGGCTGGTAACTTCGGTGAGCTTTTTTATTATTTCCAAGTTGCCCATCGGGGTGGACATTGACACTTTTGGAAAAGCGATGATTTCGGCGGCGGTTTTTGGATTGCTGAATGCTTTGGTGCGGCCGCTTTTTGTGGTTTTGGGTTTTCCATTGGTGTTGGTAACTTTTGGTTTGTGGATAATTGTTATCAACGCGATTATCTTTGGATTGGCGGCTTGGCTAGTGGATGGATTTCGCTTGCGGTGGGGAATTTGGAGTGCTTTGCTGGGTGCTATAGCCCTCGGTTTTATCAACTCTTTGCTTTATGAGCTGTTGCGGACTCTGCCTAGTGTAAGATAGAGAAAGGTAACGCGCTGGGCGGAAGGAAGGGGCGGGTTTATTCATCCTGTTAGTTATCGCAAATATTTCAGGTGAAACCCGCCCCTAATGCAAATATTTTAGGTTTAATTCCCCCATATCAGGTATGTATTTTTTGGTATTGGTTGAGTTTTTAGCCTTCGCAGTAGTCGATAAATTGCTCTGGAACTAGGCGCAATTCGGCCGATCGAAAGCGCTCGATCGGCATCCAAAGTGCGGTAAATACCCACTCTCCGTCTGCAAAAGCTAGACTTTCCAATTGATAAAATTTGGGATCGACAAATTCGCACTGATAAAGTTGTATTAGCTCGTGTCCGGCTTGGTCATTAAAAATAAAAAAATTTTCCAAACAAGCCAAATATTTGATATTTGTTAACTCGGCTTTAATTTCTTCTTGAAACTCTCTTTGCAAAGCGTCGATACTGTGTTCTCCGAATTCTATGCCACCGCCCAGAGATCGGTAAAATGTGTCTTGTTTGACCGGATCTTCGCATTGTGACACGAAAATGCGATCGCCCGATCGAATTAATCCTAAAACAATTACGCGAATTGTACCTTTTTGCATAATTAGTCATCAATCATTAACTGGTTCCTAGGCTATGCCTAGGAATCAATGTCCAGAGGCTCTGCCTCGCTTTCGGAGCAGCAAAATAGGAGGCAGAGCCTCCGGGTATGTGTTACCAGGCAGAGCCTAGTAACGAGTAGAATCCGCCCCTAATGAGTAATCACTAATCACTAATTATCAGCAGCAAAAGTCTCTCGACGGCGACTGGTGTCAACGGGCCAGTTTCTATTTTCCCCGCCAATAATGAGTTTTTCAATGGTTACGAATTCTTTGCTGAGTTGCTGGAAAACATTAATCAAAACATCGAGGCCAATCGCATCGCTAGTGCCCAAATCAAACCAGCAGCGAGCCCAAGAACCTTGATACTCCATTTCTCCCATATTGTGCATCAAAGCCATCATGCTTTGGTCGGCTAGATTAACATCGTAATTCATCTGACTGATATCTAAGCCTTCATCTTGAACTTGCAAATTTTCCGCATTAAATCCTCCCAGTTTTCCCAAGAAAAACCAAGAGTCAAAAACTTCTTCAACATACTGTTTTTCACCGTTTGAAGGCACGTTGCTGAACTTCAGCCAAATCCAGAGGTCAAAGGGGTTAAACTCGCGAAACTCTACTTGCATCAATTTTTTCAAAGAAAGGGAATGGAATTGCAGGAATTGGATTGCAGGAGAGAGGAAAATTGGGAGAGAGGGAGACAGGGAAAATTTTCCTGCTGACTCCTGACTTCTGACTTCCCCTCTCACTCTTTTTATAGTGGTGGTAAGGCTGCCGGCCCCCAGACTCCATCTGCATCTCTGATTTTATCGCGCATCGGGTCGCAGGCGCGAGATTGGCTGTCGAGACGGTTACGGGTTCTGCACTGCTGAAAGAAGATGTCGGCTACTAAACTGCGCGGCAGTTGGTCGGGTTTTGCTAAGGCTGCGTCGAAGTTTTTTCGGGCTTCCTCAAGTAAGGTTTTGTTACCGTCTTTTCCCTGGGATTGGGAAAACAAAATTTGTGCTTTTAGATAGAGAACTTCGGGATTGTTTGGCGTTTCTGCTAGGGATTTGTTCGCAAATTCTAAAGCGCGATCGTACTTTTTCAAGTCTCTATACCCTACTGCCATGCCGCGATAAGCTAAATAGCGGGGAGAGGCTTTTTGTTCGAGTCTTTGAATTGCTTCGTTGGGGTTGGAAAAGGGCAGGTTTGTGGCTAGCATTAAGTCCATGTAGCCTTTGATTAGGTTTAGTTCTGGGTCGTTGGGGGCTATTTTGTCGGCGGCATCTAGGTATTGAAATACTACTCGCAATTTACTCAAAGCTTGGGGCGCGCCTTTGGCGGTTCCTTCTTTGGCTATAATGTTCGCCCCTTCTAGAAAGTGACCTGCTGCTGTGTAAATATTGCCGCGCAATGGATTAGTTTTTGCCAATTTTTCGCCTACTTCACGGGTTTTTTGCGCGTAGGAATTCATCGAGTTTAAGTCCTCCTCGATGTATGAGATGGAGGCTGCCATTGCATAGGCTAGCGGCTCGTTTGGTTCGGCTGATAGTGCTTGTTGAATTTGAGTTTTTGCTTGTTTGTAGTTTCCTTGCTGAAACATTGTTTTGAAAGCGGTTTCGGTGTTGGGCCCGATCGCCTGCGGGTTGCTGCTGCGAAAGGGATCGCCCGCTAATGCCGAGTTAATGCAGATGCTGAGGGCGATCGCCAGTGCAGGAGCGATCGCCCGCACTGTCTGTTTAGAACTTAACATTTGCTTGCCAAGCGATGCTAAAGGGGTTTTCGTCATCGTCAATTCTCTCAATGTAATATACTGTATACTAGAAACAAGAGAGTTAAATTTTCAGACTTTCGGGCCGCGACCAAAAAAAGAGTGAAATTTGCTTGATTTTTTAGGGTTTTTGAGGTACATTTTAATAATGTAAGTGTGACTTATAATAGATTAAAGTACATATTTTCATTATTAGAATATACCATGAAAAAGCAGAAAAATCAAACACCACTCATGAAAAAAAGGAAATTTTTGTTAAGATTTATGTAAAATAATTGTGTGCCATCGACCCCACCCAAAAACAGCCTTAACTATCAATAGCACAACCAGAAGTTCCCCGCTCCAACAATAACTATTTTTCTGATTGTTGACTGTTGAGTGTTAAGAACTGCCAACTGCCAACTGCCAACTAACAACTGCCGTTAATGCTTTATCTAAAAAACTTAGTATATCATCCCACCGCCTGTCCGAATCCTATTCTGAAAAATATTAACTTAGAACTGCCCTCGCAGCAAATGGGGCTGATTGTGGGTCGCAGCGGTTCTGGCAAAAGTACGCTATTAGAAATATTAGCAGGTTTAGCGGAAAAAACTAGCGGGGACATCCGTTGGCGGGAACAAGAATTAACACCGGAACACTTGCAACAGTTAGGAGGTTTAGTGTTCCAGTTTCCAGAAAGACATTTTTGCGGCGGCACAATTTTAGAAGAATTACGGTTGGGTCATCCTGAATTGGGACAAGAACAAATTAACTCAGCAATGGCAGAAGTGGGACTAGGACATTTGCCGCTGCGCGCTTCTCCCCACGCTTTGAGCGGCGGACAACAGCGGAGGGTAGCCCTGGCGGTGCAGCTAATTCGGCAGCCGCATTTGCTACTTTTGGACGAACCGACGGCGGGTTTGGATTGGTCGATGCGTCGGCAGTTGGTAAGCTTGTTGAGTAAGTTGAAAAGTCACTGGACTTTGTTGATTGTAACTCACGATGCTAGCGATTTGTTGAGCGTTGCTGACCGATTTTGGACTTTAGACCACGGGGATTTGCAGGAGGTCGATCGGTCTAAATTAGAAGCTAAGGAAACGAGTTTTGTTAGTCATTAGTCATTAGTTAGTGCGGGCTGGTCTACCGCATTATGAAGCATTTTTAAGTGCAGAGAATTTGCAGAGCTTACAAAAGAGTGGGAATAGAAGATGAATCAGATTACAATGCCTGTATTGCCCCAGATGAACGAGTTGTGGCAAAAAACGCTGAATTGGCAGCCGGATGAGTCCCAGCAGCAACAATTTCAGCGGCTTTATGAGTTAATTGTCGAGGGAAATCGCTCCTTGAATTTAACTCGAATTACTGAGCCGATGGAGTTTTGGGAAAAACATTTGTGGGATTCTCTGCGGGGAATTGCGAGACTGCTGCCAGCTAATCATAATTCGGCGGAAAATCCCGGATTAGGCGCCGAGTCGGTGCAGAAAGCGATCGATATCGGGACAGGTGGGGGTTTTCCGGGTCTGCCGATCGCGATCTCCCTGCCGCATTTATCAGTTACTTTGCTCGATTCTACGCGCAAAAAAATTACTTTTTTGGAAACAGTTGTGCCGTCTTTAGGGATAGAAAATGCTGCAACTTTGTTGGGGAGAGCCGATGAAATTGCCAGAGCGCCACAGCACAAACAAGCTTATGATTTAGCCGTTCTCCGAGCAGTTGGAGCAGCTCCTCTCTGCGCTAAATGCGCGCTGCCTCTGCTGAAAAATGGCGGTTTGGCTGTACTTTACCGGGGGAATTGGACGGTGGAGGAAGAAACGGAGTTGCAAAGGGCGATCGAGCATTTGGGCGGTAAAGTTGAGTCAGTCGAAGCATTCACAACGCCGACGAGTCAGGGGGCGCGGCACTGCGTTTACTTGCGGAAAGTTGTACAGCAGTTCGAGCGTCCCGTGCGCTAGCTATAGCCGTTTTTCAATACTAACTATGCTTGCCAATAAGATTGCACTTGTGACAGGTAGCTCGAAAGGAATTGGTGCTGGCATCGCCCTTGAATTAGCAAAATCTGGTGCAGATATTTGTGTCAACTATTCCGAGTCTCCAACATCTGCGCGAGAAATAGTCAACCAGATTCACTCTCTCGGCCGTCGCGCTATCGCGATTCAAGCAGATGTCTCCCAGCGCGACCAAGTGGAAAGGATGGTCGATAGGTGCGAACAAGAACTCGGTCAAATCGATATTTTAGTAACAAATGCGATCGCTAGCGTCCGAAACACCTTGCTGGAAACTAAATTTGAGGATTTACAGCGGACACTAGAAATAGGGGTGTACGGTGTGTTTCATGTATGTCAAATACTCGCCCGCCGTATGGTGGAAAGGAAGGCCCAAGGCTCGATTATCCATATCTCATCCCCCCACGCCCATTTTCCGTATAAGGGTGCGATTGACTACAACACCACCAAAGCAGCCTGTCATCACCTCGTTCTTTCTATGGCGAATGAACTGATGTGGCACAAAATTCGGGTCAACATCCTAGAGCCTGGGTGGACTGACACTCCGGGTGAGCGACGCTGGTATAGCGACGAATTGCTTGAGTCGTTTAGCAACCAAATGCCTCTTGGTCGGATGGGCTTCCCGGAAGACTTAGGCAAAGCAGCAGTTTTCCTGGCATCTGATGCAGCTAGCTACATCACGGGTAGCGTGTTAAAGGTAGATGGTGGATTGTACATTGAGGGCAGCCCGAGTTTCACAGCAGAATCTCAAAATAAGTAAGTAGGCGGCATTAAACTCAACCATCTAAAAGTATGGAAACATTGCTAAGTCAGCCACGTTTAAGGCTCAGGATATTTGACAATCGTTTACTTACTGAATTGCGTTTTACAGCGCCTACCTACTTAAAACAGAGTTTGTTGTTGGGCTGTCGGGGCTCGATCGCAACAACAAACTTTGTGGAACTAGGCGCTCGCCTTTTCGTAGCGCTTGTTAATTTCCGCCCAATTAACAACATTCCACCAAGCTTTTAAGTAGTCTGCGCGCAAATTTTGGTATTTGAGATAATAAGCGTGTTCCCAAACATCGTTACCCATAATTGGATAATTTCCCTCCATGAAAGGAGTGTCTTGATTGGCAGTAGTTGTAATCTCAAGTTTGCCAGCTTTATTGCGGACTAGCCACACCCAACCGCTGCCAAAACGCTTGGTACCAGCATCGTTAAATTTTGCTTTAAAATCGTCAACACTGCCGAAAGTTTGCTTAATTGCTGTTGCAATTGCCCCTGTGGGTTCGCCGCCGCCGTTGGGACTCATGATTTCCCAAAACATACTGTGATTTAGGTGTCCGCCGCCATTGTTACGAACGGTTGTGCGAATATCTTCCGGCACTTTGCTCAAATCTCGCAGCATATTTTCCGCAGTGATATTTTTGAGTTGCGGATATTTACTGACAGCATCGTTAAGGTTTTTAACGTAAGCAGCGTGGTGTTTGTCGTGGTGAAATTGCATTGTCCGCGCATCGATGTGCGGTTCTAAAGCATTGTATTCGTAGGGAAGAGGTGGCAGTGTAAAAGGCCCGGGGGTTTGGGCTATTTTTGGACTTTCTGCAACTGGACTTGCTTGCGATACATTATTTCCTGACGCTTGGCAAGCACCTGCGGTAATAGCTCCGACCGTGGCAGTCATCAAATACAAGAAATCTCGGCGTTTGAGAGTCATAAAAAGTACCTAAGTGAATTATTAACTGTTTTATCTCAGATTGAAGCAAAATGGGAGCGAGTTGAGAAAAAAAGTCCTATCGCCCGAATGGATGAGACGGATGGGCGATGGTTGTGAGAGTTTCTCAAGTATAGGCTAATTGTATGCGCGTAACTAACTCACGTGCTCCGGTTCATCAACCCGGTTTCTGTCTCGAAACCGGGTTTTTTTGCGATTATTCTTGGGACAAGCGTTGGATGGCTTCGCCTCCAAACAGTCGATCGGCTGCTTGAAGAATACCGGGAATTTTAGCAGCGTGGGGACTGTGGGCTAGGCAGCGGCGCAAGTCTAATTCATCGAGGCGATCGGCTTTTTGGCCCGGAAACCAGTGGCCCGCATTACCTAAAAGGTTGTAGCGCATCTTGCAATAGTCGATCGTATCGTAAGCCTGCGCCAAGTTCCACAGCCACAGAATCACATAAATATTAATACCTCCGGGAGTATTTTCTATAGTTGGTAAACCGACGTGCCAAGTCTTAAACCAATCTTCTCCTAATTTATCAATTGCTGCATTTTCTAATTTTTCTAATATCGGGGGCAAAATTTCATCGGCTCTATCTAACAATTCTACAGCTTTCAGATGCTCGTTAAAATCTTCAGGTTTTGCGGCGCCCAAACTCAAAGTGTGTACTTGCGGATGCGACAAACAAAACAAATCATTAAACACCATCGGACTCAACGGATAGCACAAGTCTACCAATTTTTGCGGCGGGCTGTAAAGTTGACCGCCTTTGTCCGAAGGACTGATAATAAAAACGCCCATATCGTGACGTTTAGCAGCTTCAATAGCTGGCCAATTAATTTGATTGATGTAGTACCAGTGCAAGTTAAGATAATCAAATTTATTAGTTTCAATTGTTTTGACAATCACATCCGTCGGGCCGTGGGTTGAAAAACCAATAAACCGAACTTTGCCTTCTGCTTGCAACTTTCGGGCCACATCCATGCAGCCGCCCGGACGCATAGACTCCTCTAGCAATTCCCACGTATTAATGCCGTGCAGCGACAGTAAATCGACGTATTCTAGTTGCAAATAAGCTAAGGATTTCTCAAATTCTTCGCGAAACTCTTGGGAGTTCGGTTTGGGGCTAACTTTCGTTTGCACTATCAACTTTTCGCGGGGAAAATTCGGAAAAATCCACCCCAATTGCATCTCGGAAGTGCCGTAACCGCGAGCAGTTTCTATGTGATTGATGCCGCATTCAATCGAATAGCTAATCGTCGATTCTAGATTTTGTTGATTGTCTGAGGGAATTTCATTGGCTGGCACGTCTTGCCATTTGTACTGATATCTCATGCCACCGCAGGAAAAGACGGGCATGGATAATTCTGTGCGACCGAATCTGCGATATTGCATCATCATAATCAAAGTCAAAGCTATAGAAGAAAGAAGTTCGGCAACGGATTTTTTAACGGTGTAACGGATGTCAGTCCGATGTCCGTCGGAAGTTGGGCAACGGATTCGTTTTCTTCGGATGTAACGGATGTAACGGATGTCAGTCCGATGTCCGTCGGAAGAAGGAAGAAGGAATATGTAACAATCCCCAGGGCTTGACTGATTAAGAACTTCTTAATAGTCTTGGCTGTTGCTATAGGGTAAAAAACCTTGTTTTTTGTATTTTTGCGGGTTGTAACTCGCATATTGCCGCATTCTCCTGAACAGGCAAGATGCCTGTTCCACAAAGAGTTTTTGACCACCAGTGCGGCAGTTTTGACTATTTAGAAATCTCCCGTACTACGGGTTTTCCGTCTTGGATTTCGCCGACTAAAACCAAATCTGTACAGTCTACAAACAAACCATTTTCTAACACACCGGGAATGTTATTCAAGCTTTTTTCCATTTCTCCGGGGTTGGCAATGTCATCAAATTTGACATCAATTACCATATTACCTTGATCGGTAATTACTGGGCCTGCTTTTTTCACGCCCATGCGGAGTTCGGGTTTGCCACCCAATTTTTCAATGGCGCGCATCACTGGTGTTAATGCCATCGGTATAACTTCGATGGGCACCCGAAAAGTCGAACCCAATTTATCTACGATTTTGGAACTGTCAACTACTACAATAAATTGAGTTGCGAGGTAATCGACTACTTTTTCGCGGGTGTGGGCTGCGCCGCCACCTTTAATTAAGTTGAGGTGGGGATCGACTTCATCAGCGCCATCAATAGCAACATCAATTCTATCAATTTCATCGAGTGTTGCCAGCGGTACTCCGTACTGTTTGGCTAACACTTCTGATTGAAAAGATGTCGGCACTCCCTTGATATCTTTAAGTTCACCTGATTTTATGCGATCGCCCAATGCTTGAATAGTATAAGCTGTAGTTGACCCAGTGCCGAGTCCGACAATCATACCAGATTTTACGCGATCGGCTGCAGCAAAGCCGACTTGCTGTTTCATCAATTTTACGGGATCTTGTTCTGTGGTCATGTTCGGTACTCCTTAATAGTTTTAAGATTATACCATTGAATGAAAATCGGATTTCTCGATACCTACACTTGGGATTACAATATTGAAACTCCTTACTGCAAACCTTTGGGGGGCACTCAGTCGGCTATTTGTTACCTAGCCGAGGCGTTGGCTGCACAGGGAAACGAGGTATTTTTGCTCAACAATACTTCCCAGTCGGGGATGTCGCGCGGCGTTGATTGCAGGCGCAGGGTGGGGGACAAATCTAATTTAGAATTGCTGCGATCGCTCGATTTTTTAGTTATAGTCAATATAGTCGGCAAAGCGCAGGAAGTTAAGCCGCTTTTGGGGCATCGAACTAAGTTAATTTTGTGGATTCATAACGAACCGGGCTTTGTATTCCTCCAAGATTTCAATAATCAGGGAGAAATCAATGCTTGCGATGCCTTTGTATTTGTCAGCGAGTGGCAACGCCAGCAATTTCATCGGCGCTTTGGGATTGACTCTAATCGCAGTTGTGTTTTAAGAAATGCGATCGCACCTTGTTTTGCTAACCTTTTCGCCGATAATATTTCTATCCTCTCTCATAAATCTCGACCGCCCGTTCTAGCTTACACCAGCACTCCATTTCGCGGACTCGATATTTTGTTAAAAGTCTTTCCCGAAATTCGTCAAGCTGTCCCCGGAACCCGATTAAAAGTATTTTCAAGCATGAAAGTACACCAAATAGACGACAATGATAACAAGCTTTTTTTCGGTCAACTTTACCGCCAGTGCCAGGAAACAGAAGGCGTCGAGTACGTCGGTTCCGTACCGCAACCCGAACTCGTCCGGCAACTGCGTTCAGTCGCGGTTTTAGCTTACCCAAATACCTATTTGGAAACCTCATCTATTGCCGTGATGGAGGCGATGGCTAGCGGTTGCCGCATTGTGACGAGTGAATTGGCAGCTTTGCCGGAAACAACGGCTGGATTTGCCCGTCTAGTTTCCATGTCAGGGGTGAAAAATTTTGCATCGATAACTAATTGGAATCGGGCGGGCAACGCAGATTGGGAGGGATATACAAGGCGGTTTTTAGAGGCGATAGTCGGAGTTTTAAATGAGGGCACGGGTGCGGGCGGCGCAACTGCTGAAAATCATTTAAGACAGCAGGTAGAATATATAAATCGAGGGTGTACTTGGTCGGTGCGATCCCGAGACTGGGTAGAATGGTTGAATATTATTAGTGTAAAACCTGTACGAGTGGCAGAGCAAATGATCGGGAATTCTTTAGTAGGTTTAGAGGCCGTGAGAGATTATTTTCAAAAGGGAAATTGGCGGAAAGATCAGGGTGATCTCGGTGGCGCCATCGAGAATTATCAGAAAGCTTTAGAGTTCAATCCCGAAGATGCGGAAGTTCATAAAAAGTTGGCGGAAGTTTATGTTTTGCAAGGAGAATTTGAAAAGGCGATCGCCTCTTGTAATGTCGCTCTTACATTTCAACCCAATTTTGCTCCTGCTTACTTAACAATAGGCAATGCTTTGCATAGTCAAGGCAAGCTGGAAATGGCAATTGAAGCTTACTTGCAAGCTTTAGAAATTCAGCCAGAATTTGCTGAAGCCAGCGCGAATCTCGGCAGTATGTATTACAAGTTAGGGCAATTGGAACAGGCGGCCAATTATTACCAGAAAGCTCTGGCAATTAATCCTCAATTGTGTTCGGTCAATATGATGCTGGGCAGCGTTTTGCAGCAGCAAGGAAAGTTAGATGCAGCAATTACTTGCTATCAAAAAGTGCTGCAATTGCAACCGGGAGATGCCAGCGCTGCTGAGAAACTATCGAGTTTGCTCGCACAAAAACAGCGGGAAACTACCGACAGCAACTTTATCGAATTAGAAACAGAATCAGGCGAACAGCAACCAGTATCTGTCAACAAAGATGAAGGCTACGGCTTGCAGCCTTCGAGCATCAATTTGCCGCCAGCGCCAACCACGGAGACTTTAAATACTCCGTTTACAAACCCCGCCGAACTTTCCGATCAAGTTACCTCGCTCAATGTTCCAGATAGCGGACAAGTTGCCAATTTTCAAGAAGTAGAACCGTACAATAAACTCGCCGAAAACTTTTTAGTTCAAGGTAAAATTAAAGAGGCGATCGCAGCTTGTCAGCAAGCGCTAAAAATTCGACCGGATTTCATCTACGCTTACGTCACTTTAGGCAATGCCTTGCAAGCAGGAGGCAAAACTGAAGCTGCAATTCGATCGTATTCTCAAGCCCTAGAATTGCAGCCCAATTTTGCGGAAGTGCGCGCCAATATCGGCAGTATGTATTTCAAAATGGGGCGTTTGGAAGAAGCGATCGCCCATTACCAGCAAGCCATCGCCCTGAGTCCCGATTTAGCGGGAGCTCACTGGAATTTAGGGAAAGTATATCACCAACACGGCAACATCGAAGCAGCGATCGCCTGTTTTAAAAGAACATCCGAACTCAACCCGCAGCTAGTCGGTGCAGACTTCCACTTTAACTTAGGTAATCGACTTTTCAGCCAAGGAAAGCGCGACGAAGCCATCGAAAGCTACGAAAAAGCGATCGCCATTAAGCCGGATTGGGCAGAAGCTTACGGTAACATCGGCAGCGCGCGATCGCAACAAGGCAATCTCGACGCCGCCATAGCTTACTATCAGAAAGCTGTAGCTTTAAAGCCGCATTTAGAAGTTTTGCACTTCAATATAGCCAATTCTTTTTTACAGCAAAACAAGTACGAAGAAGCGATTACTAATTATCAAAACACTCTGAAAATTAAGCCCGACTGGCCGGAAGTTCACGCTAACCTCGGCAGTTGTTTTTCCATGCAGGGGCGGCTGGAAGAAGCTTTAGCCAGCTATCAGCAAGCTTTGGCCTTAAAACCGAATTGGGCAGAGGTTTACTGCCGGATGGGACACATTCAGAAACAAGATAAGCCGTTGGAGGCGATCGCCAATTTTGAAAAGGCGATCGAATGCAACTCCAAATATAGCGAAGCCTACCAACAACTGTGCGACTTGCTAAGCCATTCTACCAACCTCGCCGGAGCCCGCAGCGTTGCCGACAAATACTGCGAAAACTGCGGCGAAAATGCCCCAGTCATGTCAGCTACAGCCTACGTCTTTTCCTACCTGCAATCAGGTGTCAGCAAACAGGCAATTCAGAAACTAGAAGAAATCGAAAACCTCTGCTACGAAAAGGTCGAAACCTTTAGCGTAATCGAACTAAAACTGCTCTACGAAATCTTCCTGTTTGCAGTTTCTCACCTGCGAGACAACCGCGAAAAGAATGCCAGTTTCTACAGACTTATTGCCAAAGAATACTACCAAAAAGCCGTCCCTAAGCGCCAGGACATTAACAGAATCAACCTAGCAAATTACCAAGCAAAAGAACAGCGTCCTTTAAAAATCGGTTTCCTTTCCAAACACTTCCGCCGCCACTCAGTAGGCTGGTGCAGCGAAGCTTTAATTCGCGAATTAAGCCACATCACCCCCCACGTTCACCTTTACGTCACCGGGAAACTCCACCGAGATGAAGTTACGCAGCGGTTTGAAGACATGGCGGGCAAGTTTTACTGGCCTAAAAAATATCCAAACGGCTTTGCTGACGGCGGTGAAATCTTCGCCGAAGTAGTGCAAGACAACTTGGATGTTTTGATAGACTTAGACTCAATGACAGTGCCAACAAATGTCGAAGTGCTGTATCAATATCCTGCGGGAATTTGCGTTTCTTGGCTGGGATTCGACGCACCCTACATTTCAGATAATCACTACTTTCTGTGCGACGAACACACTCACCCCCCTGGTGTGGAAAAAAATTACTTAGAACAGTTAGTAAGATTGCCTGCTTGTTCGGTAGCAATTGGCGCACTGCAAAGCATTCCTGTGAATCGAGAGGCGATTAGAAACGCTCTCGGAATTGGCTTAGATCAAATGACTTATCTGTGCGTTGCGCCAGGTAGAAAAACCAATCCAGAAATGGTACGAGCTCAAGTTACAATTCTTAAGGAAGTACCAGATAGTGTGTTAATCCGCAAAGGTCAAGGCGACCCCGACGTTATTCACAGCACTTACCGCCAAGAATGCGAAATTCAGGGAGTAGATTTTGCTCGGATTAAGTTTATAGGTCAAACCCGAAGTGAGGAAGAACACCGGGCTATTTATTATGTAGCCGACGTGCTTTTAGATTCGTATCCTTACAACGGCGGGACTCATAATTTAGAGGCTTTGTGGGCGAATTTGCCAGTGGTAACTCGCTCCGGCGACCAATATCTTTCGCGCATGGGTTACGCTTTTCTGAAAAGTGCAAATCTTGATGTTGGTGCAGCGTGGACTTGGGAGGAATATACGCAGTGGGGAGTTAAGTTTGGCCGCGATGCTGGTTTCAGAAATGCGGTGAAAGAGCATTTAGTAAAATCTAAGCAGCCAGAACATCTCGCACCTTTGTGGAATCCTAAAAAATTGGCTGAGGATATGTATGAGGTGTTTCAAAAACTTTTGTCAGTTGACGGTTGACTGTTGACTGTTGACGGTTGTCAGTTGTCATTAGTCATTAGAAGGAAAAATTTCCGCATCTCTCACTCTTCCCCTCTTTCTGTGAAGTCTTGTAACAATCTTCGTGGAAATGCGTAAAAATTCCGCGCCGAATCTGATAGATAAATAGCTGATTCATAGTACCGCGATCGCACTAACTTTATGCCAGTTAGGGCGATCGCTTTTTTGTGGTGCAGGAATTATTTAAAACTTAAAGATTGCGTAAGTTTTTTGACAGCAGGTACAAAAACGGTGACACTCATTAGTAAATTTGCTAGGCTTTGACATTATCAAACTCAGCAAAATCATCTACCTTTAGATATATCATGCCCAATATTACCCTCTACGACGCGATTACCAACCTTCCCGCCGGAACGCCCCCCGGCATAGGCACGCCCAGCGGCACCGCCCTTGCTTACGGACAAATAGCCCCGCCCGGTACACCACTTCCCACGCCCCCTTTTCTTCCCGGTTCTACGGCTTCTCTGGCTGCGGGTGCGTTTACGCCAAACACAACGGGCATCAATACTCGTACCATCTACACTCCTAATAGCAATGCTGGCTATGCGGGTTACAACAATTACGATCCACAATCGCTACTTACTCCTACGCCGGTGATACTGCCGCCTTTCACCGCCGCCGCATTAGACCGCACCGCTGGTTATACGATATCTTTTAATGCAGCAATTCCCACAGAAACTAGCAACCCCAACCGCGCGGGTTTTAGCGTCACAGCTATTAGCAGCGACGGCTTAAACGGTTTAGAATTGGGTTTTAAAAACAATAAAATTTTTGGTCAGTCAGATACTTTTGTCGAAGCTGAAACGGCTACACTTCCGGCGGGATTCGATCTAACTTCAAATAACAATTATGTCTTAAAAGTACAAGGCAGCAATTATGAACTTTTTGTTAATAATTACCCAACTGCAATCCTCACAGGACCGCTGCGTCCAATCAAGTTTGACCCCGCTGCAAGTTCTCCTCCTTTACCTTTCAATCCTTACAGATTGCCGAGTTTCCTATTTTTTGGGGACAATACTGACCAGGGAAGCGCTACATTTCGTTTGGGCAGGATAGCTGTTAATGACTTGCCTGTTGCTACTCCCGACAATGCGATCGCAACCGTCGGCACTCCTAATATTAAAATTAACGTGCTGACAAACGATACAGGCGGCACAAAGGCACTGACAGTGCAGAGTGTTACCCAACCAACAGGCGGCACTGTTACTGTTGACGACTGGATTTATGCAGCAGGAGATTTCACAAATATCGGGGGGCAGCCACGCAATTATATTGCCCGGTTGTACGGCAGCGACGGCACGGCAGATCCTACTTTTAACCCCAATGCGGGTAGTCAAGTCAGGGCGATCGCGATCGATGCTAATAACAACCCAGTAGTAGGTGGCTTTTTCACCAATATCGGCGGGCAACCTCGCAACAATATTGCCCGATTGAACAGCAGCGACGGCACAGCAGATCCTACTTTTAATCCCAATGCGGATAATTTTGTCGGGGCGATCGCGATCGATGCTAACAACAACCCACTTGTAGGGGGCGGTTTCGCTAATATCGGCGGGCAGCCGCGCAACAATATTGCCCGGTTGAACAGCAGCGACGGCACGGCAGATCCTACTTTTAATCCCAATGCGAATAATTTTGTCGGGGCGATCGTGATCGATACTAATAACAACCCAGTTGTAGGGGGCCAATTCACCAATCTCGGCGGGCAGCCACGCAATTATATTGCCCGGTTGAACAGCAGCAACGGCACAGCAGATCCTATTTTCAACCCTAATGCGAATAATCTTGTCTATCCGATCGCGATCGATGCTAACAACAACCCAGTAGTAGGGGGCTTGTTCATCACTATCGGTGGGCAACCTCGCAACAGAATTGTCCGGTTGAACAGCAGCGACGGCACGGCAGATCCTACTTTTAATTCCAATGCCAGTAGTTGGGTCGGGGCGATCGCGATCGATACTAATAACAACCCAGTAGTAGGGGGTGCTTTCACGAATATCGGCGGGCAACCTCGCAACAATATTGCCCGGTTGAATAGCAGCAATGGCACGGCAGATGCTACTTTTAACCCCAACGCGGACAATGTAGTTTATGCGATCGCGATCGATGCTAATAACAACCCAGTAGTAGGTGGCTTTTTCACCAATATCGGCGGGCAACCTCGCAACAATATTGCCCGGTTGAACAGCAGCGACGGCACGGCAGATCCTACTTTTAACCCCAATGCGGATAATAATGTCTTGGCGATCGCGATCGACCCCAAACGCAGCATTGTGTACACTCCCAACCCCACTTTCAACGGCCTCGACACCTTCTCCTACACAACTACCGACGGTTACAGTACCTCAACAGCACAAGTCAGCGTCCTAGTCAACAATTCCCCAGTTTTAGACAACTCGGGCACGTCTAATTTAACAGCAATTAATGTCAACGAAACCAACAACAGCGGTACATTAATTTCTGCTATTATCGGCAGCAGCATCACCGACCCCAACGATGCCATTTTACTGCGTCCGAAAGGCATCGCCATCACAACTTTAGATACTACAAACGGCAGTTGGCAGTATACGACCGACGGCACAAATTGGAACAATATTACTACTGTTCCTACCGCTGCAACTGCCCTGTTGTTATCAGCAGACGCGACAACCCGCCTCCGTTTTGTTCCCAACCCTAACTACACCGGAACAGTTACTAACGGCATTACTTTCAATGCTTGGGATAGAATCACCGGCACTAACGGCGGCACGGCAGATGTGACAGGGGATTTAGAAACTAATGGCGTTTCTAGTCCTTTTAGTACAGCCAGCGAAACAGCCAGCATTACAGTTAGTCCATTACCTGTTATTACTAATATCACATCCGATCAGGCAGATGGAACCTACGCGATCGGTGCAACAATTCCCATTACCCTCACGTTCAGTCAACCAGTTACTGTTACAGGTACGCCGCAGCTTACTTTAGCCACAGGCGGTACAGGTACTGTCATTAATTATGCCAGTGGCAGCGGCAGCAATACTCTGACATTTAATTACACAGTAACAGCCGGCAATAGCAGTCTCGACTTAGACTATACCTCGACAACTGCTTTATCTCTCAACGGCGGTACTATTAAGAATGCTACCAATGCTGATGCTGTCTTGACTTTGCCGAATCCGGGTGCAGCTAATTCCTTGGGTCAAAATAAGGCAATAGTAATTGATGGGATCGCCCCAACTGTCAATCCGACGACTATTGCTGATATTACGGTGGCGGGGGGAACCACTCAAGCTTTTACTGTTACTTTTAACGATAATAGTGCGATCGATGTTACAACTCTAGACAGTTCTGACTTTTTAATCAATTGGTCGGGCGGTGGTATTCCTGTTAACTTTGTCAGTGTTGATACTAATACTAATGGCTTGGGGCGGACAGCTAGTTATTCATTTACTCCGCCTGGGGGAAGTTGGGATATTGCAGATAATAATCCAACTTACAGTATTAATCTGCAAGGTAATCAAGTTAAAGATACTGCTGGGAATCCTGTAGCTGCTACGAGTTTAGGAACTTTCAGCGTTAATATTACCGCGCCAACTCCAACTCCGACGCCCACTCCGATTCCGACTCCGATTCCGACTCCAACTCCGACTCCAACGCCCACTCCCACGGAAACCCCGACGCCCACTCCCACGGGAACCCCGACTCCGACTCCGACTCCGACTCCAACGGAAACTCCGACGCCGACTCCAACGGAAACTCCGACGCCGACTCCAACGGAAACACCGACTCCGACTCCAACGGAAACCCCGACTCCGACTCCAACGGGAACCCCGACTCCGACTCCAACGGGAACCCCGACTCCGACTCCAACGGGAACACCAACGCCGACTCCGACGGAAACGCCGACTCCGACGGAAACGCCGACTCCGACTCCGACGGAAACGCCGACTCCGACTCCGACGGAAACGCCGACTCCGACTCCGACGGAAAC
>NZ_JAUBQB010000012.1:65055-116227 GCF_036701035.1 Microcoleus sp. Pol7_B2
CCGACTCCGACTCCGACGGAAACGCCGACTCCGACTCCGACGGAAACTCCGACTCCGACTCCGACGGAAACGCCGACTCCGACTCCGACTCCAACGGGAACCCCGACTCCGACTCCAACGGGAACCCCGACTCCGACTCCAACGGGAACCCCGACTCCGACTCCAACGGGAACCCCGACTCCAACGGGAACCCCGACTCCAACGGAAACTCCGACGCCCACTCCAACGGAAACTCCGACTCCAACTGGAACCCCGACTCCGACGGAAACACCTACTCCTACACCATCGGAAACACCTACTCCTACACCATCGGAAACCCCGACTCCCACGCCATCGGAAACCCCGACTCCCACACCATCGGGAACACCTACTCCCACACCATCGGGAACACCTACTCCCACGCCATCGGAAACGCCTACTCCCACGCCATCGGAAACGCCTACTCCCACGCCATCGGAAACGCCTACTCCCACGCCATCGGGAACACCGACTCCCACGCCAATGGAAAGCGATTGCATTTGCGATACTATTCCGCAGCCCAATTTCAACCAACCCAATCCAGTTGACAATACTATCAACAGCAATGGTAGCGGTGAAATTCAGTTAGGCAGCGGGGAAAATGATGCTTTTTACGGCAGTCCAAATCAGAACCTTTTCGATGGGAATTTAGGGGACGATAACCTCTATGGCGGTGAAGGAAACGATATCCTTTACGGGAACCGAGGCAATGATTTTATTGACGGTAACAAGGGGAATGATATCCTTTTGGGAGGCAAGAATAATGACATCATTGTTGGTGGTGAAGGTGAAGATATCATTTTAGGCAATCGTGGTAACGATTCCCTAAATGGCAAAGAAGAAAACGACTTAATTTTTGGCAATGAAGGTGCTGATTTTATCCAGGGCGGTAAAGGTAATGATTCTGCATTTGGCGGCAAAGGTAATGATATTGTGTTCGGTGGCAAAGGCAACGATCTTCTGTACGGCAATTTGGGCAGTGATACTATCTGCGGAGGTGCTGGCAATGATTTCTTAAGTGGGAATCAAAGTAGCGATTTGCTGGATGGCTGCGAGGGAAATGACACTATCTTTGGCGGGGCTGGCAGTGACACTCTCATTGGCGGTTTTGGCGATGATATTTTAATCTCAGGTTTGGGGGATGATAGTCTAATTGGAGGCATAGGGAATGACACGTTTGTGTTAGAAAATAACGGCGAATTTGATGTTATTTCTGATTTCACTAAAGGGCTGGATGTGCTACAATATAAAGGCGAAGCAATTGGGAATTTGGCAATAAGTCAAATTCCCGAAGGCACTTTAATTAGTAAAGCAAGTGGGGAACGGTTGGTTCTGTTGGTAGGGGTGGAAGCTAGTACGATCGCACTTAGCGATATCACTTTACTTTAGTTGTTGGTTATTTGTTGGTTATGAGTTAGGAGAAACAAATTACTCATAACCAACAAATAACAAGTAACCAATAACCAATAACCAATAACAACTAATAATTACTGGCTGATCGCCACTCGATCGCGCCCGCCAGACTTAGCTCGATACAATGCCTTATCCGCAGCTTCAATCAACATTTTCGGGGAATTTTGACTTGGCGAAACTGCCGCAACTCCCAAGCTGAGAGTCACAGAATCACTGACAACAGACTTGATGTGAGGAATTGCCAAGGCTTTGACGCGGCTGCGGATTCCCTCAGCAACAGCCTGTGCAGCGACGACATCTGTATTTGGCAAAATTACCGCAAATTCCTCGCCGCCGTACCTAGCAGCCAAATAAAGGCGTTCTGCGGGTGCGTTTGTGCAAGCATCCCCGATCGCCCGCGCCACTTGCTGCAAACAAGCATCCCCGGCTTGGTGGCCGTAATTGTCGTTGTAAAGTTTAAAACAGTCAATGTCGCACAGAATCAAAGATAGCGGTTCCGAAGAGCTCGACTGCTCCCATTCTCGGTTGATCACCTCGTCAAAACGGCGGCGGTTAGCTAGTTGAGTCAGACTGTCCAAATTCGCCAACCCGTCCAACCGCTGGTTGGCCGCAGCTAGCTGCTGGTAAAGTAAAGATTGTTCGATCGCGATCGCAACTTGAGTACCCAACTGACTAAGCAAATCCACATCAAACTGCTGCCACTGGCGGGGTGCCGAACAGTGGTGGGCAATCAGCAAACCCCACAACTTCGGCACTTGACAAGAACCGTTACCTTCCCTCGGTTCTATTCCCTGCTGGACAATCGGCACCACCAAATTTGCCTTCACCTGACAATTCTCCAAAAAATTAAGGTGACACTCGCTCAAATTAGAAGCATGAATATCCTCTATGGCGCGAATGCGACCCTTTAAATACTGTCCGATGTAAGTAGTGGCAAAACAGCAATCGTCAATTCCCATCCCTTTGAGTGGCATCCATCCTTCTGCAACCGACTCCACCACCACATCTCCGTTCCAGTCTGGTCGGAAGCGGAAAATCAGCACGCGATCGGTTACCAAAAACTCCCGCACTTCCGCTACTGTAGTGTTGAGAATATCTTGGAGATCCAGAGAAGAACGGATTCGCGATTGAATCTGCCCGATCAGGCGTTCCCGTTCTATTTGTTGCCGCAGCGCGACTTGGGCTTGCTTACTTTTAGTAATGTCCCGACCTTCCGGGAGCAACAATACTATTTTGCCAGTTTCATCCGCAACGGGTTTGAGAGAAAAATCAACAGTTGCCGTCTGATTTACACCTTGAACTTCCACTTCATAGCGGACAAATTCACCTCTTGCCGATCGAGAAATCGCCTCTTGCAACTGTTCCTGAACTTCCTCAGAATCTCCCCACCAAGGCAATAGCCAAAACGGTTTATTGGCCACATCCCGTAGCTTAATTCCCGCAAAATCTAGAGAAGTTTGGTTAGCTTCCAGCAGAGTGCCGTCCGGTTTCAATAAGCTCACAAATTGGAAAGAAGAATCAAAAATTGCCCGAAAGCGCCTTTGAGAATCTCCCAACATTGCCGTCACCTTTTCGCGAGATGTAATATCGCGGAAGCGCCACACCCTGCCAATAATATTTTGTCCGACTCGAATCGGCTGCGTGTAGCGCTCAAAAGTGCGACCGTCTTTAAATTCTAGAATATCGCAACCTTCCGACTCCGTATCACTATAAAATTCTTTAACTCTCTGCAAAAAAGCTCTCGGATCTTTAACTTGCTTAGTGAGAAAAGCCAGTCGCACCGTTCTATCCATAGAGTTTCTAACTTCTTCATAGATTCCCCACATTTGAACTAACTTTTCGTTATAACTAATCATTTCTCCGGCGGTAGTAACGGCGAGAATGCCGTCTGCCGTGGCTTCTAAGGTAGCATGCAGCAAAGACCGCGATCGCTCTAATTCGGCTGCGGTCAATTTCCGTTCTGTGAGGTCTCGGACTGCTTTCACCTGTACTAAACGACCTTCCCAAAATACGAATTTGCTGCGAACGTCAGCAGGAAAAGCAGTTCCATCTCGCTTAAGAAAAATCGTTTCACAGACTGTATTGCTGGCAGCAGAAATCATTTGCGGCGCCTGTTTGTAGGATTTCGGCGACAGTAGTTCCAGCAAGCTCATTCCCACCATTTCCGCAGGTTCGTAACCGAAAAGTTGGGCAAAATTACTGCTGACGCTCAAAATTGTGTCGCGGTCAGCCACGGCAACTGCTTCAAAATAAGCTTCGCATTCGAGCAAGCGTGCTGCGGAGTGGCTGCTGCCATTTTCGCCAGAGGAGTAGCTGTTGTTAATTAGCTGTTGCAGTTGCGTATTTGCCGAGTACAAAGCGGTCATGGCTTGCCTGTACATAGCAGTACGTTTCTCGACTTTTTCTGCAAGGCGATCGCGATATTCTCGCAGTTCTCTTTCGACTTTAATTAAATCAGTAATATCTACTGCAAACACGATTACACCAGCGACTTTACCTGTTTCATCGCGGTAAGGTATTTTATCTGTACGCACCCAGCATTTTTGACCAGAAACTGTTGGTAGCAGTTCGACTTGGCCCTGCTTGGGAACGCCAGAATTGATTACTTCCAAATCTTCTAAATAATATTGCTCTGCTTCGTCTGGATAGATTTCATAAAAAGATTTACCTTCTAATTGAGCTGCGGGCAAACCTCTCGATGCAGCGGCGGCTTGATTAATTCGCAGCAGGCGACTTTCGGTATCTTTGAGCCAAATCATCGCCGGCACGGAATCAAAAATTATTTGCTGTTCTTGTTGCTGCAGGCGTAGTTCGGCTTCGGCTTGTTTTCTTTTAATTATTTCTTTTTGCAGTTTTTGGTTAGCTTTTTTGAGTTCAGCAGTACGTCTTTCTACTCTTTCTTCTAGTTGATCGTAGTATTGGGTCAGCAAGTTTTGCTGCTGTTCGTGCCGCATTGCTTCTAATTTTAACTTTTCGCTAGCTGACAAACTTGAGGATACAAAATCTGCTAATATTTGGGTAAATTCGTGTTCTTCTTCCGTCCAATCACCGTCGGCACCCTGGCGTTCGGCGCTGACTATTCCCGCCATTTTACCTGCTAGCACAATCGGTACGTTTAACAGGGAAGTCGTGCCCTGATCGAGCAAATAAAGACCGACAAGTTCTCGCGTTCTGGGGTCATTTTCTGCGGCCACTGTTGCGATCACACTTGCAGATTTTAAAGCTTGAAAATAGGCCGGACAGTCGGCGGCTGTGATGATTATTTGTACAGAATGGAGTTTAGTATTTTGTTCGTAAAGGTCGATGCAGTGAAGCTGCGTTTTGTCTTCGCCATAGAGCCAAATACTGGCTCGATCGCAGTTGATAATACTGACAGCGGTTTCTGTTACTTCGCGGATGAAGTCTTCTATATTGTTGCGTTCTTTAAGTTGACTTTTGGCTAATTTTGCGATCGCCAAAGTTGGACTGCGCCAATTTCCTCTCTGGTTGGGCGGCATGGGTGACTGCGAAGCGGCCTTAATTTCTTCGCAAACTAACAGTACAGCCGGCCGTTGAAAATTGGCAATTGAGCGACCATTGGTATTTTCCTCTATTTTCCAATCAACCGCCGGCATTGGGCGCGCGGTTGCTTTTACCCTAATAATCTTGCCGTCTTTGCAAGTCAAGCAGCCTTCCCAAGAGGCAATTTTTGGAGTGGGCGTACCGTTTTCCGGCTGGGCCAATCCAGCAAATTCTGCCTGCATTTTGCCTTGTTCTTGGCAGTAAAATATGTTAAAAATTGAATGACAAATTAATTCCTGCGATTTGTAGGCGAGGCGAGACGCACCGAATTGATTGAGCGAAAAAACTCTTCCCAAAGCATCTAGAACGAAGTAAATGCCCGGAAAATTCTCGTAGAGAGTTCCATACCAATCTTGTTCGACTTGTTGGCTGCACGAAAGTTTTGCTATCGCGAACTCGCCGTCCGTGTCGAGCAAGTGAGAATAGTTGGTTTCGGGGTTGCTTGAATTACTTTTTTTAGCAAACACTTTTAGCTTAACTCGACTGTAATTAATTTTACTTTCTGGAATTTAACTTTTTTGTGAAACTAAATTAAACCTGTTGTTTGAAAAAAGTTACAAGTTGTAACAAAAATACCACTTGTCCAGCGTGCTGGTTTTCGCTTCCCCATTCAACCACTGTGTTTCTTGGTAGCTGGTACACGGTCTGCAGACGATATTTCCCGCTAGTTGCAATGCCAGGAGGTTTAGCTGCAATTATCCCGTCTGTACTTTTAGCATCCTAGACAATAAAAAAAAACCGACAATCAATGGTTTTAAGTATATATGATAACACTCAAATACCTAGTATTGGGACTGACCTACTTGGGATTCGGTTTGGGATATTTGCCGGGGCTGCGGATGAACCGGGCGGCGGTTGCAATTATCGGGTCAGCTTTTGTGGTGGCTTTGGGGATACTCGACCTGAAAACTGCTTGGGAGGCGATCGACCCCAGTACGATGTTTTATGTTGGGAATGACGATCGTGAATATAGTTAATTTGACTGTTTAATAAATATTTGCAATACTTAAGTTAAGTAAATCTTATAATGCACAATCAACCACGGGCTTTAGTCCTATAGTTTATACTTAATCTTGTGCAGCAAATGCTAAGGAGGTAAGAAAGAGTGAGTACCCTGAAACCCGCTGCGAAACCCAGACTTAATTCTGCGTTCAAACAACTGATGTCCTTACACTGGGTGATGTCAGCTTGCTATTTAGTGCTGTTTATTACCGGTACTTCTATGGCTCGATTGCCAGGAGAATTGTTTATTCGAGGCCCCCTTTACGATTTTCACAAATCCGTAGGAGTGCTGACAATGGCTTTACTGACTTGGCGGATTTTAACTCTGCTGAGGGTATGGTGGAAAAAATATACGAAACGCCTGCCAAAGTTTACAAAGGAATGGTACAAAAATTTTGCTCTGCACACAACTTTGTACGTTTTTATGTGGCTAGTTCCGGTTACTGGTTTCTTGCTTTCTAACTCTTACAAAAGTAACAATGTGAAGTTTTTCGGAATTGTTCTGCCGGATATGTTTCCCCAGAATTCCGCAATGGTTGATCTGGGAAGGAGTTTGCATTTTTGGCTGGCGTACACATTTTTAGCGTTCGCGATTTTGCATATTATAGATCAGAAGAAAGTTGTGAGGGCTAATTGGCGCCGATTGACAAATTTTGTTCGCACTAAGTTCGCAAAGTCCCAAAAGGTTGGATAAATTTGCGATGAGGTACTATATCTCAATTGGTATTGATAAATTTACTGCAAAACTGGCTATTTTCCACGGCGATATTTAGCGCTAGTTGCAATGCCAGCAGGTTTAGCTGCAATTACCCGATCTGTACTTTTAGCATCCCAGACAATGGAAAAAAGCGGCAATCAAGGATTTTAAGTATATATGATAACACTCAAATACCTAGTATTGGGACTGACCTACTTGGGATTCGGTTTGGGATATTTGCCGGGGCTGCAGATGAACCGGGCGGCGGTTGCAATTGTCGGGTCAGGTTTTGCGGTGGCTTTGGGAATACTTAACCTCAAAACTGCTTGGGAGGCGATCGACCCAAATACGATCGTTTTTTTGCTGGGAATGATGGTCGTTAATTCGGCTTTGGGAGCATCGGGTTTTTTTCAACTCGCTTTAGAGTTTTTAACTCGCTTTACTCGTTCTCCTTTCGGCATTATGGTGGCAGTTACTTTTGGCAGCGGCATTTTATCGGCATTTTTTCTCAATGACACTACTGCTATTTTGCTGGCCCCTTTAACGCTGAGTCTGACTCGCTCTTTGTCTCTCAATCCTATCCCTTATCTTTTAGCTTTAGCCGGAGGTACTAATTTAGGTTCAGTGGCGACTGTGAGTGGCAACCCGCAAAATATTCTCGTCGGTTCTTTTTCGGGAATTAGTTATTTGGAATTTGCCCGGTCTCTCGCACCAGTAGCTTTAATTTGTTTGCTGGTTCAAGTAGCTTGGCTGTGGTTGCTTTATCCAGAAGTGCGTTCTTGCAAATCTTTGCCGCAGGTTACTCAAGTCAGGTATCGATTGTTCAAGCCTTTACTAGCAAAAAGTTTGTGGGTGACAGCAGCACTTTTAGTAGCTTTTTTAGCGGGTGCACCTTTAGCAGAATCGGCCTGGATAGCTGCCAGTATATTGTTAATTACTAGGCGCGTCAAGTCCGATCGCATTTTGCAAGGCGTCGATTGGAATTTGCTAGTAATGTTTGCAGGATTGTTTGTGGTGACTAAAGCCACTCAACAACTGGGTTTGTTGGACAATTTAACTAATTTGACTAATACACCGTTGAGTTTGTTGGGAGTTACCGTAATTCTTTCTAATTTAATTTCTAACGTACCGGCGGTGTTAGTTCTGCAATCGGTAATTGTCAAAACAGATACCCAAGCTTGGCTGTTGTTGGCGGCGGGTTCTACTCTGGCGGGGAATTTAACTTTGTTGGGTTCTGTGGCTAATTTGATTGTAGCTGAAGTTGCTGCACGGAAATCAGGCGATCGGCTGACTTTTAAGGAACATTTGCGGTTCGGGCTGCCGCTGACTTTCGTTACTTTGGCAATAGCTTATTTTTGGATATAATTCGCAGAGCGATCGACACTACCCTAAGTTTTAGCATTTAACCTGCCAATAATCCCCTCATCTCTTCGCTTCCCCTTCTTCCTTCGCGCCTTCGCGGTTCGCTACAACTCCAAAACTCGCGATTTTCCAAGGATCTATCTTAAATCCTCGCCCTTCGGGCAGCTTTTCCGACAAATTAGCCGCTCGTTCTAACAAATCTACTGGCTCTACAATCTCTAATCCCAAATCACTATTGAATTTTAATACAGCCTCCTTTCCCTCGGATTCGCAACACCGCAAAATCCACACATTAGAATCGTCTTCCGATTGTTTGAAAGCCATCAAAACTAAATTGTCCGCCCACAAATCCAAGAACTTGCCAACTGCGGGTAAACTGTTGTTTCGATTTTCTCCCAACTCCGGCAACACCTTTACTAGCAGCGGCAAATTCAACTCGTACCCGCGCCGAACTGTGCCTGCATCCTGCCAATTTCCGCTATGCGGATACACTGCACAAGTAAATTCGGAAACTCCTACATCTGCTTGTGCATCCGGCCAAGTCGAACCCCGAAGCAATGTCAGCCGAATGCGATTTGGTTGAAGGTCGCAACCATATTTGCAATCATTGAGCAAACTCACTCCAAAACCGTCATTGCTGATATCAGTCCAGCGCAAAATCGGCACTTCCCATTTGGCTTTTTCGGCGGGTGTTTGCGGCTTGGTTGTGCGTGCGATCGCACCACCGGGAATTTCGCAAGTTGCAAAATCTGCTTCTACATTTAACCCAAAGGCTGCTTTTACTAAAACGTGCTTTTCTTGCCAATCTGCAACTGTCTTGATTTTCAGCAGCGGCGAACCTATTTCTACTATATAATCTTGGCAAAACTCCGATTTGCCAATTTGTCGGACGACGCGCAAACTCTGCCGTATTTCTCCCTGTGCTATCCAGGAAATATCTTTGAGTGTCGGCGCGGGTAGTTGATGTTTTTCATAATTTGGATCGATGTTCCAAGCATCCCAATATTGGCCGCTGTCTTGAAATGCTTGCAGTTGATTCCCACCTGCTGCATTCAGGACTTCTCGGTTATTTATTTTATCCCAAATGCTGGATAAATCCCCGGTTTGTCCGTCTACTGTTGCCCGAATAAATTCATTTTCTAAAACCATTTGTGCGGCTGCCAAAGGCGTTTCTTGACTAAGTGTGTTTTTTTGTGCTATAGCGTATGTAAGTTTTGATAACTCTGTCTTTTTTTCGGTTTCTGGACTCGCGGACGCATTATCCACAGTTTGAGGGTCTTCGCGACACAGCCAAAACATCTGGTAGCCAACGGCAGGGAGATTATTTGCCCAGAATAATAGTTTAGATTGCGATTCGAGTCGATCGCCCCTGACAATCTGCGAAGCCAATCGCCGTCGGGAAAAATCGTAAATTTGCCAAGCTGAATCAGCGGCATCGGGAAGCGGTACGGCGACAACCTCAGAGCGCGACCAATTGAGAGTATTGAAAATCAAAATCGGTTGAGCGTCGGGCTGCGGGGGATTCGGCAGAGAAATTTGAGCCGAGATTGCATCCAAAGATTTTAGCAGGATTTCGCGACAAGTGCGATCGACCTCGGCAAAGGCTAGATTAGCATCCGCATAAACTGGGGCGATCGCAGAACCGGGCAAAATATCGTGAAACTGGTTAAACAAAATTTGTTTCCCAGCAGATTCTAACTCGGATTTCGGATAAACCGCACCAGTACAAATCGTTGCCAGCGAAGACAGCAACTCCGCTTGGTAGAGCAATTCTTCGCAGCGGCGGTTTTGGCGTTTTTGGTCGGCGCGAGTCGTGTAGCAACCCCGGTGAAATTCTAAATAAAGTTCGTCTTTCCAAACAGGGAGAGTGGGGGGAATAGTTTTGAGTTGTGAGATGGAAGGATTTGCATCCGAAATTGCCGACAAGTTTGACAATTCTCGCGCCTGTAAATTCTCCTGGTTGTCCGATTCTGGAACATAGCTTTCGGACTTAGTTGCCGTAACTTCCGGCAAAAACTGACTCTCAATCAAAGACAAATAATCAACCGCTTTCGCAAACTCCAACTTCGGGAAAAAAGGCGACATTTTCCAGCGTTTCGCCACCTCCAACATATCACGAGTCGGGCCACCGCCGTGGTCGCCAACCCCAGGCAACCAAAGACCATCTTGCAAACCAGTTTTAACTTGCCAGTCAAAAGCATAACTTGCCATTTTCACAGATTCTATGCCTTCACCAATTGGAGCAGACATCATGCTAAATATTTTAGTACCGTCCAACCCTTCCCACCAAAACGCACCGTGGGGAAATTCCGTTGTATCGTTCCAACGCAACTTTTGCGTCACAAAATAATCAACTCCACCTTGCCGCAAAATCTGAGGTAATTGCCACCCAAAACCGAAAGTATCCGGTAGCCAAGCTACCCGCATCAATTCTCCAAATTTTTCTTTTGCATAACGCTGTCCGTAAAAAACTTGCCGCACCATTGATTCAGCAGAAATCAAGTTTAAGTCCGGTTCTACCCACATCCCGCCGACAACTTCCCAGCAACCCGCCGCCACCTGTTTTTTAATAGCAGCAAATAAATCCGGCCGATGTTCTTCCATCCAAGCATAAAGTGCGGGAGTTGAATGGCAGAAAATCAAATCGGGAAACTCCGATTGCAATTTCAATACCGACTCAAAAGTTCGCTTTGCTGCTTCCCAAGTTTCCGGGACAGGCCACAGCCAAGCTAAGTCTAAATGAGCGTGACCGACCAAATAGATTTTACCTGTATATATAGATGTCAGCTCGCCGCTTTCTCCTATATATATAGATGTAGCATTGCTATTTTCTCCAAGCTCAAAAACCGCATCTTTTCTTCCTCTCTCTGCGCCCTCTGCGCCCTCTGCGGTTCCCTCATCTAAATCCCCAGAAAAAGCCCGCAGATATCTCAGTAAATTGTGCCGCAAAACAGACAGCGAACGATCGAACTTTTCGCGATCGCCCACCGCCGACCAATCAATCAAATCCATCGCCAAATCAATCTCAGATTTCAGCGTTTCCCCCTTGACAAACAGTGGGCGACTTGCTATTGTTTCAGTGGAGAGGTATTGGCAATTTAAATTTTCTAAATTTCGACTTAGCGAATTTTGCAAAATCTCTAATTCGGCAGCCACAAAACCCGTATCGAAACAAGAAGAATCCGCAGCTTCGTACAAACAAATCGATCGCACTAAAGCACCTTTATCGTGACCCGGACTTACCAACCGCAAAATAACTAAAAATTCATCTCCGGGATTGGCCGACGAACTCAACAAAACTCGATCGGCAAAATCAAATAAATCTCCCTGTCCGACTAACTCGCCGTTGACAAAAATTTGAGCATCTTCTGCCCACCAAGTCAAACCCAGCAGCAACCGCAAACCAACCACAGGATAGCCGTGCAAATTGTCAGGAATTACAAATTGCTGACCCAAATACAAAACTTGCTTCCCAGACGGCCAAGCAATATGTCCTTTGGCGTTAAGTTCGGCAATCGGCTTGTTACAAATATTTACTGAAGAGACAGCAGAGTCAGAATCGCAGAACCTCCAACCAGACTGAACCTCCACTTGACTGAGGCGACGCAACTTTTCGACCGTGGCAGAAATATTGTTGCTAGTAGGTGACACAGAAGCGCTCATATTTCGCTAAAATAGGAATTGTGTATTAATCAAAGATCGGATTGAACCGCGAAGACGTGAAGGACGCGAAGAAATAAAGGTTTCAGAGGGTTTGAAGCTGCGATTATGATCTCGCTTTGATTTTACAGCAATATTCAGCAGTTCCGGTGCGAATCAAAAATCTGAATTCAATAATTAAACTTATGTCCAACGGTTACTACGGCCCATACCAAAGCCGGCTATTAAATTTTATATCGAAACAGTCCCGCCAAGTCGCTGACAATTGCGATCGAACTTGGCGTCAAATTAAAGAAGCAACTCTCACTGCCACCCAAATTCTGCTTTATCCAGCTTATTTGCTGGTGCAAAGTTCCCGACTGCTAGGCCGACAGTTGCGGGAATCAAGTCAAAAAGTAGATTTACCTGAACTGCAAGAATTTGTCGGCGACGAAAATCCCGATGGGCAACAAAATTGGTATCAGGGGGAAACTTCCGACGAAAGTTCGATCGCCGAAATTTTGCACCTCGCCGAAAATTTACTAAACTCGTCGCAAACCGCGAAAACTTTAGCCACCTTCCCGCTGTTAATTAATCAGGGAAATACTGCTAGCGATTTACCTCCGGCAATCAATTTTAGCGGACAAATCACAAAGCATCAAACAACTTCCGTCTTAGAACTCCCGCTTGCTAAAACTGGATTAAAACCGCAACCGAAAGTTGAGGGAATTGCCAGTTTTATACCAGCCCGCACTTTAGTATTGGTCGGAAAAGAAAATCAGGTTTTAGATATTTTGACCCCCGAACAGCAGGAACTGCTCGAAGGTCGCATAACTTGGGAAGTAGCAAACTGCGGGCCCGAACGGCGGGAAATTACCCAAAAAGAATTAAAATTTAATCTCGGTTTGGAGTCGGCGGCCAAAAAAGCGCAGTTGCCGCCGATGCGTCGTTTTTGGGAATTGATGGCATGGCTTCAGACGAGTCCGGTTGCTCTCAAAAGAAATCAGTTTGGAGAATCAATCCTTGCAGTTAAAAAATCGATCGACCGCAATTCAATCCTAGTCCAAAAAGCCCGCGCGCAGATTGAAGCAAAAACCGCACTGCAGTCTATTGCGGCATCGAATTCGATCGACCACAATACCCCAAAACTAGAAACTAATTTTAACAGCAAGTTCGATCGACCCCCTACTCCTCTCTCCTTTGTTACATTACTCGATCGCGCCGCCGTCAACCTCGAAGAATTAACCCTACCGCCAGCGCTAAAAACAACCGCCGCACCAACAGAAATCCCCGGAGTAAAAATTAATACATCTGGCACAGACGCCAATTTAGATTTTTCCGCCCGCGAAATCCTGGAAAAATACGCGCGAAACATCGAAGGAATTATTTGGTCGTCAGTAGACCATCTCCTAGGCAAAGAAACAGCAGCTAGTGATAATACGGAGAAGTCCCTCTCAATTAAGTATTATTTGCAACAGCTCCAAGAAGAAAAAAACACGCAAAAAAGCCTAGAGGTCGATCGACCGTGGCTGAACTGGCAAGACTTATTCGGAGAAGCAGCACCGCAGCATTTAATCGACGGCAGTTCCGAACCAGAGGCAGCAGCTCAAAGCGTGATGGCACAAGCTAGCCCAAAAGTCAAGGGGGAATTTGCAGAAGTAGGAGAATTGCCCGAAGGTCGATCGACCGCACTCTCAATCTCCCCTTACCCCGAAGCACTTCACCGCCTGCTGGGGCAGCTAAAACAGAGCTTGGTGACAAAAAGCTCAAAAAGTCAACCCCAACCAGCATCTGATTTATCTGATTTAGCAGTTACTCAAAAAAATAGCTCTGCACTCGCAGCAGAATCAACCCCAGGGCGCGCGCCGCAAACCCAAGTGCCAAAAAACAAAAACCCGAACACCCGACAAAACAACCAATCCCCAGCAGCAATCACCGCGCAAACCCACAGATACACCCCCGCAACCCCCGCCGCAGCCGAACCCAAAAATCCCAGCTCAGGCGTCCAACCCGAGAGCGAATACTTAGAAACAAAAGCAGAATCGATGGGATACATTAAGCACCCGCTAGAACAAGTGCTCGAATGGCTCGATCGAGTCATGCTGCGGCTAGAAAACATCGCCGAGCAACTATGGAATTGGGCAAAAATCAACTTGCCAAAAATCCTCAAAAGCAAAGATAAAATTGACTAATCTTTAGCTTATGATAAAAAAGTTGCTGCAACAGCAGCAAATCAGCTCAGTATTATGCCATCTTTGGAGACTCCCACAGTGCTAACCCTCAAAATCGTAGTTAATGTAGTTGTTTTATTTTTTGTTTCCCTGTTCATATTTGGATTTTTGTCCAATGACCCAGCCCGGAACCCCAACCGCAGAGACATGGAATAAACAAGTTATCCCGCCCGCTGGCTGGGGGGTACGCCACCGCAGCCCCCCAGCTAGCCCGCAAACCCGCAAAAATTAGTCGAACAAAACTTGACCTCGCACCAGCAGCGAGGTTATCTTGTGGCGAAAGCAAGTTCTCAAATCAGCCATCTTTCGGCGCGCCAAAGCCACTGCAAATTTTAGATGTCAGATTAATGTCTAAACAGTTGCCTTTTAGATGCAAAAATTTTCAATAATTTGCACCCTATAAAATCTAAAATCTAAAATCTAAAATCTAAAATCGGATGACTTACCTGTTATAACTATGCCCTATCCGGTACCGCCGCCAGAACCCCCTGGCATCATCTACATCGCAAAGCCAAAAAAAGTCGCCCTCACTGTCGCGGCAGGCGATGGAGACACCCTCCGCAACCCAGCAGAAATACCGGAACCAAGCCCAGATATCGTTCAGCCAGAACCCACACCGGCCCCAAAAGAACCCGCAGCCACACTCCTCGGCACTACCCCAGCCACCGACCAGCCTCCAGAAATCGCCGACCCCCTAGCGGAAGTGGAAAGTGGCGACGCAGTTCTGGGATTTCAGCGTCGGCCTCCTGTGGGAGAACCCGAAACTGCGGAAACTCCGAAAGATTCCTCGTTTACTGCTTACCAATTGGGTTCGGTAGAAAATGCCATTGCCATTCGGAATCGGGAACGAACCGCAGAGGCGCAGAGAAAACAGGAGAGGAATGTTGTCGGAAAGCAGGAAAGTTGGTATCAGGCCCAAGGTCGGCAGTTAGAAGATAACCCTCCCGAACCTGCGGAGATTCCCGTTCCAGAACCCGCCCCGGAACCAGCACCCAGCGGACAACAGCAGTTCGACATTCCCACACCAGGAACTGCCCCCGCACCCAGAACACCCGCTGCGCCGACACCAAAGCCTAAACCAGCCGCGCCGCCGGGAGTCCGCACCGCGCCTTCTCAGCGGACGGTGCCTTTTCCGGTGACTCCGGCCGATACTATTGAAGTTAAGGCTGACAGCCAAGAATTCGACGACAAGCAGCAAATTGTGACGGCGGTTGGTAATGTCGTTGTGCGGTTCCGGCAAACTGTGATTGATGCCGATCGAGCGATCGTCAACTTAGTCACCCGCCAAGTGGTAGCATCCGGCAATGTCGCCTATACCCGCGGCCAACAAGTAGTGCGCGGCCAGCGGATGGAGTTCAATCTCGGTCTCAACGCCGGCGCAGTCGAACAAGCCAGGGGCGAAATATTCCTGCCCGCAGCAGGTAGCGAATTGACGCCCACACTGCCGACGGATATCAGTGCCGGGACGATTCTCGAACAGCCGCTGAGCGATCGAATTACCAGCCAGCAGCCCCTGCGCGGAGTCAAATCCCCCGGCGCTGCTACAGTGACTCTCGGTGGCGGCGGACAGCTAGCAGCCCCCCAAGTGACCGGCGCCGTCAACCGCGTCCGCTTTGAAGCAGAACGCATCGAACTGCTGCCAGACGGCGCGAGGGTAGCAACCAACATTCGGCTTACTAACGATCCGTTTTCCCCGCCGGAATTTGAATACAGGGCCCGGAGGGCGACGATTAGAAGGATTTCGCCCACGGCAGAGGAATTGGTCACAACTCAACCCCGCTTGGTGTTCGACAACCGGGTGAAAATACCCGTGTATCCCCGCAGGCAAGTGTTTGACAGCCGGCAGCAAAACGGCCCGTGTTTGACCTTTGGCTACGACGGAGGTGAACGCGGCGGTTTGTATGCGGAGTGCGGTTTTGAGGTGTTGCGAAACGGGCCGGTGCGGCTGACCCTGACGCCCCAAATTTACCTTCAGCGGGTCGTGGCAGAGCACGGGGGCAATCCGTTTTCTCCCGATAGCTACGGGCTGAAAGCGAGGTTGGGCGCTAGTCTCGGCCCGCGCACCAGGCTGGACGGATCGGCAATATTTCTGAGTTTGGAAGATTTCCCGAATTTGCCGGAAAACAGCTTTCGGGGCAATTTGCGCCTGCGACAGTTGATCGGCACTCACACTCTGGCAGCAGAATACAGTTATCGCGATCGACTGTTTAACGGTTCTCTGGGCTATCAAACCGTGCAGAGCAGCCTCGGGGCAGTCCTCACTTCCCCAGTCATCCCACTCGGAGGCACTGGCATCAATCTCAGCTACCAAGCTGGGTATCAATTTATCAATGCTGACACCGATCGAGCAGAGTTGCTCGAACCAGTGCGGGAAAACAACCGCGTCGATCTGGGCCGTTCCCAAGTCAGCTTCGCCTTAAGCCGCGGCTTCAACCTGTGGGAGGGCGAACCGCTGCCCCGCACTCCCACCCAGGGTTTGAGGTATACGCGGACGCCGGTGGTTCCTTTCTTGCAACTGGCCTTGGGACTCCGGGGAGTTGGCACTTATTACAGCAGTGGCGACAGACAAAATTCCCTCGCCGGCAGCGTCGGCATTCAAGGGCAGTTCGGTCATTTCTCCCGCCCTTTCCTCGATTACACTGGGTTTAACGTGACTTATACCCAGGTAGGACGGGACGGTATATCGCCGTTTTTATTCGATCGCTTAGTAGATTTGAGAGTCCTGTCTTTTGGGCTTGTCCAGCAAGTTTACGGAGGGTTTCGAGTTGGATTTCAAAGTGCTATTAATTTAGAAAGCGGGGAAACAATCAGTACGAATTACACTTTAGAATACAGTCGCCGCAGTTACGCAATCATTTTGCGTTTTAATCCTGAGCGTCAAGTCGGCAGCCTGACTTTTAGAGTTAGCGACTTCAACTGGAATGGGACTCCCGAACCTTTTTCCGGGGACGCGCGAACTGTAGAAGGAGGCGTGCGTTTATCCGATTAATTCAATGGGCTAATTGGGCATTGGTCATTGGGCGTGGGGAATTGGTAAGGGGGAATTGAGAATAGGTAATAGGTAATGGGGAATTGGTAATTGGGTAATTGGAACCAACAGTCAACAGTCAACAGATAACAGATAACAGTCAACAGATAACAGTCAACAGTCAACAGACAACAAATGACAGAAGTGACGGCAATATCTGCACAAGCAGCGGCTCTGCTGGTTCACTACGGTTTTGACCTAGGTGGCAAAAAAGCCGAGAAATTGGCGGGTGAATGGCTGACCAAGTATCCCGGCTATTGGCTGCGTTTAGCAGTGGTTGAAGCGCTTTATCAAGGGCGCTACAAGGCTGTTTCTGTGGGACAGCTATTGAGTATGTGGCATCGGATAGGTCAACCTCTCTATCATTTCAATCGCGAGTTTGAACGCTTGGTATGCAATAATTTTCCTCAAAATTTAACCGGGGAAAGTGCTGATCAACTGTCACCGGAAGATATACTTTTATCAAACCAGGAATCGGAAGAAACTGCCGCAGAGTTAGAGTGGCGTGGGTCCTCAGAGGCGCAACTTGATGTGGCACTTCATGCACAAGTCCCAAACACAGAGGCAGAGGAAACAGGAAAATTACCCGCAGCGGACGATCACACAAAAGAAAATACAGAATTTGTAGTATATGAAGATGTGGCTGTTACCGCCCTCGCTGATCGAGCCGAAGCTGAGCACAAATTAGCCGACAAACCTGTGGCAAAATCATTCCCAGTTGTCAAACACACAGATTTTCACACCAAGTTAAAAGCCATTGCCAGAGAAGGCCGAAGAAAGAAGGGAGAAAGCAGAAATAGAGTGTAAACTTTGGGAACTAGATAGTTATTTTTCACTTTTCATTTTGGGCACTTACTCCCATCCGAATTTCCGAACAAAAAGATGCTTGTTCGGTACCGTTAGCTTGCTTAACAACGCTAGTCCGCAGCCGCAGGTTGGGCATGAGATACCACAGCCTTTCTTCGGCATGGAGGGTGTCTGATTCTGTAATCAATGTCAGCACGTCGTCGCCCATCACGTACCGGCTGTTACCCTTGTCTTGCAATACTTTGCCTTCGCTGGGATTGTCGGGATTTGGTACGATCGCTAATATTGTAGAACCGATTTGTTTAGCTTTGTCGCGATCGGGAATACCGTCCCAACTAATCCGAACGCTGGTTAGCTTAGTTGAAGCCGGGTTAATCGAGTGTTGTTGGCAAAGTTTGACGACTGCTGCATCGCTAGCTGTCAGTATTTCTATGTTGAGGTCGGATTTACCCGCCTGCAATTCCCCAGAATTGAGATTGTGTACGGTACGCTGAGAAAACCATTTACCCGCACTTAACTCGAAAAACTCGATAACATCCATGAAATTTGTCTCTAAAGTCAATACTGCTTTATTTGCGATCGTGACTTGCGCGCTATGGAGTCAGAAACCCGGTTTCTTTCTACCTACCTAGCGGTCAAACCAATGATTTTGTCTAGAAACCCGGTTTAAGAGTGCAAGTCCTTTTCTATATTTTAGAGGAAGGGGGCGCACCTGCAAAGCTTTCTGAGAGCTTTGGGTGAAACAGATTGCAGATGCCGTTGAGGTAGCAAACCCAACCAGGGGGACATCTGCCTCGCTGATGCGGCCGACTTGAGAGAAAATTAGATCATCCGCCATCATGTTTCGTTATAAAAAGTTTTTTTCGCACTTTAAATAGGATTGCGATACCTAAAAATTATTAGGTTTGACAGTGTTGATCGATCGACCATCATCGCCCAAATACCAGCTATGTTAAGAAAAACAACGATATATGTGAGCTTTTGTCGATCGATCTGTAAATTGGGCGTTGCTGAGTTGAATTATATTGGCGGCGATTTATTGTAATCGCACTGCTTGAAAATTCTCAAAGCAGACTTCGACTAAAAAACAAGCAATTCATCCAACCATCACCAAACCGAGGACAGCAAGCCCATAGCACATAGCATTCAAATATGTCATGCTAAGTCTAAGAGAAAAGATTCTCGATCGGCTTTTCGGTAGGGTGCAGCTAGCGTATACATTTAAAAAACACATCCGTAAATTTATGACCGAGTTTAAACAAGGGCTGGATAAAATGAAGCCCGCAGAACAGACGCACTACCTGGGAATCCTGCCAAGTCAGCTAGCAGCAGCTTCAGACTCCGAAAAATTATACAGCTTACTAACAGATTACAATTTTATTAAAGCCAAGCTGTCAGCATCGGGAGTACAGGCGCTAATAGAAGATTACGATTTAGCAACAAGTTCCGATATTATTATCTCAGAGCAAAAAGCCGACCAACTCAAATTAATCCAAGAAGCAATTCGGCTGTCTGCCCACATTCTAGCCACAGATAAAAGCCAACTAGCGACCCAACTAATAGCCCGCTTGATGTGCTTTGAAAGTCCAGATATTCAAGCACTGCTAGCACAGGCACAACACCAAACAACCCCCTGGCTGCGACCGCTAACGCCCAGCTTTACTCCTCCCGGCGGGAGATTATTGCGTACCCTCACCGGACATACAGACTGGGTACAAGCTGTAGCAATCACCCCCGACGGCAAGCGGGCAATTTCTGCCTCCTCTGACCACAATCTCAAAATTTGGCACTTAGAAACAGGAGAAGAACTTGCCACCCTCAAAGGTCATCTTACCTACGTCAATGCTGTAGCTGTCACCCCCGATGGCACTAAAGTAATTTCCGGTTCTTGGGACAATACTATTAAAATTTGGGGTTTAGAAACTGGACAAGAAATTTTTACTTTTGCCGGCGATACTTTTGCCGTAGAAGCAGTAGCAGTAACTCCCGACGGCAAGCGAGTAATTTCAGGTTCTTGGGATGGCAGTATTAAAGTTTGGGATTTGAGAAGCAGGGAAGTAATTTTTAACTTTAAAGGTCACAGCAGTTTTGTCCAGTCCGTAGCAGTAAGTCCTGATAGCAAACGGTTGATTTCCGGGTCGGGAGACAACAGCATGAAAGTCTGGAACCTAGAAACCGGAAAAGAACTTTTTACTCTCATCGGTCATGAAGACTGGGTAAAAAGTGTAGCAGTTACTCCTGACGGCGAAAAAATAATTTCCGGCAGTTACGACGGAACTGTTCAAGTCTGGAGTTTGTCAGAAAGAAAGCAACTTTTCACTTTAGGAAAACACAGCAGTTTCGTTCAATCTGTGGCAGTCAGTCCCGACGGAAAACGAGTAATTTCGGCTTCCGGCGACAAAACGCTAAAAGTTTGGAATCTGGGAACAAAAGAAGAACTTTTCACTTTTACCAATCACATCGCCCCAGTGAATGCTGTGGCTGTTACCCCCGACGGTCAGCGGATAGTTTCTGGTTCCTCGGACAAAACTCTCAAAGTTTGGCACTTAGAAACAGGCAAAGAAAATTTATCATTTGCAGGTCACGATGACTGGGTAAATGCTGTAGCAGTGACGCCGGACGGTACGAAAGCAATTTCCGGTTCAGGAGACAACAGCATTAAAGTCTGGAATCTCAAAAACGGACAGGAAATTTTTACTATTTCGGGACATCAAGATTGGGTAAAAGCGATCGCAATCACACCGGATAGCAAGCGAGTAGTTTCGGGTTCCGGCGACAAAACTGTGAAAGTTTGGAATATAGAAACCGGAAAGGAAATCTTTACTTTCACTGGTCATACAGACTGGGTAAATTCTGTGGCAGTGACGGCAGACGGAACGATGGCTATTTCCGGTTCGGGAGACAAAACTATTAAAGTTTGGAATCTAGAAACAGGAGAGGAACTTTTTACTTTTTCAGGTCATGAGGACGGGATAAAAGCTGTGGCAGTTACCCCCAACAGCAAGCGGGTTATTTCGGCTTCCGGCGACAAAACTCTGAAAGTTTGGAGTTTGGGGAAAGAAAAGAATATTTTGGCAATTTTATGGAATTTAGCCGTCAAAAATCTACTTTTCACTCTCAAAGGTCATGAGAGTTTTGTGAATGCTGTGGCAGTTACGGCGGATGGCAAATGGGCGATTTCAGGAGGGCGGGAACACAATTTGAAAGTTTGGGATTTGTCAGGTAGAAAAGAAGTTTTTACTTTGGCAGGTCATGCTGATGCGGTAACATCTCTGGCGACTATGGGAACCAAGGCAATTTCTGTTTCGGACGATAATACTCTCAAAGTTTGGGATTTGTTAAGTCGAGAAGTAATTGCTAGTTTCAGGGGAGATAGTGCTTTGAAAGCTTGCGCTGTTGCACCTGATGGGGTGACAATCGTAGTGGCGGAAGCTTCGGGACAGGTGCATTTTTTGAGGTTAGAAGAGGGGAAATAGTCATTGTGCCGAGCGCACTTTTGCTAAAATTTAAAAGTGCGATCGCTCTTTTCCCACATCTAGTTTACAATTGTTCCGGGTCAATTCCCATCGCTCGCAGTCTTTCTGCCAGTACAGCAGCCCGCTCTTCGGCTTGTTCTGCACGCTCTTCGGCTTGTTCCAAGTGGCGAGAAACCTCCTCATAACTTCTAAACAGTTCGCTCTCAGGACGATAAATTTGCAACTCTTCACCCGACGCTCCTCTGTGGAACAGGCGCCCCGCCTGTGAATTCTTGCAATTCATTCAAAAAAAATCTCATTCACAAAAGAGCGCATCGAAAATAGGGCGGACACCGCCCGCCCTAGAAAACTACTTCCTCAGCAACTTCACCCCGCGAATCGAATAATCCAAAAGCTCAATTGGGTGCATTAAAGTAACTTCCTTTCCCTGCAACTCCAAATGCTTCTTAATTTGCAAAGAACAACCCGGATTAGAAGAAGCAATCAACTCCGCGCCAGTATTCAGCAAATTCTCCACCTTTTGCACTCCCAATTCATCAGCAATCTCCGGCTGAAGCATATTATAAACTCCCGCACTCCCGCAGCACAAAGCCGCATCCACAGGTTCTTTTAACTTCACCCCCGGAATTTGTTGCAGCAACTGACGCGGCTGCAAACTAATCTTTTGCCCGTGCAACAAATGACAAGCATCCTGATACACAATTGTCAAATCTCCGTCAATCAAAGGATTGAGTTTCGCCGTAATTCCCGCACTTGCCAAAAACTCTTGCACGTCCTTAACATTAGCAGCAAATTTCTCAGCTTTCTCCCGATATTGCGGGTCATCTGCTAAAATATGACCGTATTCTTTCAAAGTGTGACCGCACCCAGCAGCGTTGATAATTACAAAATCAACACCCGTATTTTCAAAGCTATCAATCATTTGTCTCGCCAAAGCTTTCGCCTGTTCCGCTTGGCCTTGGTGTTCCGGCAAAGCAGCACAGCATCCCTGACTTTTAGGAACCACAACCTCGCAACCGTTAGCCGTCAAAACTCGCACCGTAGCCTCATTAACTGGCGAAAATAACAGCCGCTGCACGCAGCCTAAAATCACACCGACTCGATAGCGTTTCTCTCCTTGTGCCGGAATTACCTCTGGTAAATTATCCCGGAAAGAATCGACAGTAACTTTCGGCAAAATTGATTCCATCGCAGCCAAGCGAGGAAATACTTTTTTCAGCAAACCTGTTTTGCGGACAATTTTTGGCAGTCCTAATTTTTGATAAATAAACAGCGGTACAAGCAAAGGTCGCAATCTGTGAGGATAAGGGAAGAGATTAAAAATCAGAGTGCGAATTACATTGTCGGAAAAAGTGCGTTCCTGATTTCTAGTAACTTGGTGGCGAGTTGCAGAAATTAACTTGTCGTATTGAACTCCAGAAGGGCAAGTTGTAACGCAGGCCAAACAGCCCAAACAAGTATCGAAATGCTGCGAGGTTGCTTCGTTTAAAGGTGCGTCGCCTTCATTAATTGCATCCATTAAATAAATGCGGCCTCTGGGGGAATCCATTTCTTTGCCAAGTACGCGATAACTCGGACAAGTTGACAAACAAAAGCCGCAGTGTACGCAAGTATCGATTAATTTGGGGTCGGGCGGGTTATTGGCGTCGAAACCTGGGATTTCTAGGGTTTCTAAGTGGGGATTTTGTGCTAGAAAATTGCTTTCTTTGGCAGGTCTTAAATCGTCGCTGGGAATTGGAGATTTTTCTGAAGTTTGCATATATATATTACCTAATTGTTTTTCTTCGTAGCAAGGAGTTTAGTCTGTTTAAGGGAATTTATGCAGAAGCTTTATATGTATGTTGGCAACGGGAAATTTGCCGCTGTAAGTAGCGTGTAAAACCACTTTTTACATAATTTCTGAACGAATCAAGTCCTGACTACAAACTTTAAACTAAATACCGCTTATAAAACGATGGGGACTCAAAATATTTTTCGGGTCAAACTGCTGTTTAATCCGGCGCATTAAATCGATCGCACTTCCAGTATAGCCCCAAACATCTAACTGTTGCTTGATGTCGGTCGGCGCCGCTAAAACAGTCAGAAAACCGCCTTTCGCTTCGCACCCTCTGCGTACCTGCAACAACCTGTCCGCCGTCGCATTCTCAAACCGCAAAACCCCCAAACCGTTGCCTGCATGAATCCAAGCGTCCTGTACCGGCAATTCGTTAATGGCCGTTACAGCTTCCGACGGTCTGATTCCTATTTTGCAAATAATTGCCGACTTTGTGCCAGAATCCCACATTGTTTCTGGCAATCTTTGCCATAACTGATGCTCATCATTTTCGCAGCAGCTAGTGCCTTGCAAACCCAACTTTTCGCCAACTTCCAGTAAGCGGGCTGATTGTTGTTTAACACTTTCTGCGATACTTTGAAATCTGACGATTAATCCCGTGCCCTTTCCTAAGCCTAATTTTGCGACTAATTCAGGCGACAGCAAATCGATCGCACTTGGTGTCAAAGCAGAGGATAATAAGATTTGAGCCGTTTGGGACAAAGCATTAACTTCCCCTGTCAGCACTACGGTTCCCGATGATTCAGGCAGCGGATAAACTCGGAAAGTTACTTGAGAAATGACGCCCAAGGTACCGTAAGCACCAGTAAACAGTTTCATCAAGTCGTAGCCGGCGACATTTTTAACAACTCGACCTCCGGCTACCGCAATTTTACCGTCCGATCGCACAAAGGTAATTCCCAACAGCAAATCGCGAACCCCGCGATAGCGATGCCGCAAGGAACCAGCATCAGCAGTAGCGATAATGCCGCCCAAAGTTGCCTCTTGCGGATATGCTGGGTCGATCGGCAAAAATTGACCTGCTGCTGCTAAAATTTCCTGCAAATCCGCAAACTTCATCCCCGCTTCGGCAGTTACGGTTAAATCGCCCACAGCGTGCTGTACAAGTCGATTGAGGCGCGAAGTGCTGACAGCCACAAGCCCCGCTGCATCAGAAGATACCCTTAAATTTCCCTTCAAAAGACCCACTTTGACAACATCTTGCTCCCCCCTTGTTAAGGGGGGCTGGGGGGGATCGGAGTCTAATTTTACTAAACCGCCCCAATCAAGTTTGCTGCCGCTACCACAAGGCAAGACTGCACAGCGACGTTGCTGTGCCCAAGCAATGACAGCCGCCAGTTCTTCCTGAGTATTCGGGTAAACGGTACAATCTATTTTCGTGTCGGGGGCAACTGCTTTTTCTACCCGTTCTTGCCAAAATGGCTCTGTATCTTGCCAGCGACAGATGCCAGCAGTCCCGACAATACTTTCTAATTCTTGTGTGCTTACGTAATTTTCGGTAGAAAAAGATTTCATGAAGGTTATCAGACGCCCGGTAAAAAAAATTATCAAAACAGTGCCTAAAACCATTAAATATTAATACGGGCCCGATATTCAAAACATGAACAAACAAATGTCTCAAAACCGAATTTCTCTGGGAATTACCGGTCTCAACGAAGTGATTGGCGGCGGCCTAATTTCTCAACGCTCTTATCTGGTGCGCGGCGGCCCGGGTACCGGCAAGACGACACTGGGCTTTCACTTTTTGGCAGCAGGTGTGGCTGTGGGAGAAACGCCCCTGTTTATTACTTTAGGAGAACCGGAAGCGCAATTGCGGGCCAATGCGGCAAGTCTCGGTTTTGATATGGAAGCGATGGCGTTCCTCGATTTGAGCCCATCGTCAGAATTCTTTACAGAAGTTCAGACTTATGACATTTTCTCCCCCTCCGAGGTTGAGCGAGAACCGACTACACAAAAGATTATTGAGCGAGTCCAAGCTGTCAAGCCACAACGGGTGTTTTTGGACGCAATCACTCAATTTCGCTACTTAGCTGCGGATGAGTTTCAGTTTCGCAAGCAAGTTCTGTCTTTTCTGCGGTTTTTGGTAGAAGGGGGGGCGACGGTGGTGTTTACCTCCGAAGGCACATCAAGTGCTCCCGACGACGATTTGCAATTCATCAGCGACGGAGTAATTTATTTAGAACTATTGAAAGAAGGACGCGCCCTCTCTGTCACCAAGCTGCGAGGCTCCAACTTCCGCAGCGGCCGCCATTCGCTGCGCCTGACTCAGGCTGGTATGGAGGTATATCCGCGATTGCTGCCGGACAACTATCAACAGGATTTTGTTGCTGAAGCAATTTCTTCTGGGGTTCCAGAAATTGACGAACTACTGCACGGGGGACTGGAACGGGGGACTGTGACGGTGATTAGCGGGCCTAGCGGCGTGGGTAAAACGACGGTGGGCATTCAGTTTATGAAGGAAGCAGCAGGAAGGGGGGAGCGATCGGTAGTTTACATTTTTGAGGAGTCAACTTCTACTCTGCTGCGCCGCTGCGAATCAGTTAACATCCCGGTTGGGGCGATGATGGGGCAAGGAAGTCTTTCGGTGATACCCGTGGAACCTTTGCTCTACTCGCCGGATCAGTTTGCCTGTATGGTTCGTCAGGAGGTGGAGCAGAAAAAGACGCGGATTGTGATGCTTGACAGTATTTCTGGCTATCAGCTTTCGATGCAGGGGCAAGATTTGGTGAACAATTTGCACGCTTTGTGCAAGTATCTGAAGAATATGGGAGTTACGGTTATCTTGATTAATGAGGTAGAAGCCATTAGCGGAGATTTTCGGCTGACGGAGATCGGGATTAGCTATTTGGCGGATAATCTTCTGTTTATACGCTATATGGAACGCCAACTGCATAATAGGACAGAAATCCGCAAGGCGATGGGAGTAATTAAAAAACGAGTCAGCAATTTCGAGAGAACTCTGCGAGAACTTGAGATTACTCGCTACGGCATCAAAGTCAGCAAACCGATAGGGGGGCTGCGCGGCATTTTGAGTTCGGCGCCGGTGTGGATTGAGGGGGGAGCAGATGAAGATTGAATCGGGATTTGTCCTGCTGTTTTGGGGCAATTGCAGCTAATTTTGCAGTCGTGAATCTACTAATCAGTAGGGGCGCACCGCGCACCTCACCACTAGCTGTAGTGCGCGCACCGCGCACCTCACCACTAGCCTAAGTCCTGGAAAACTTAAATATATTGGTAAATTTGTGTATTTTTCGACTTTTATAGCAGTTTTCACTTCTAGGAAATACAGTATGGGCACAGGGCGCGGGGCCGTGTCCTGTGTCAGATCATCTGTACTTCACTCCACTGAAAACCAATGTAATCCATCGCCGAAAAGTAAGCTAATACCAGATAAAAAAAGAATCCGACTTTAGACAACCTCCCAACCCATATATAATCACTCACTCCCCCTTCTAAAATCTAAAATTTCAACTCTCAAATGGTTATAACCCGTATTCACAGGAAGCTGATAAATGACTGGCACTTCAATAATTTTAGCCGTAGACCGCAATCAGCGCAACTTGGAACTATTAGCACAGTTTCTCAACAAAGAAGGATACCAGATGATCGCGGCTTATAACTTTGAAGATGTTGCACAAGCTATCAGTCAGCCTGCTAGGATCGGGATGGCTTTAGTAGATATTTCTGGTTTCGATCGCCGGATTTGGGAGTGCTGCGAACAACTGCGAAATCACCAAATCCCTTTTCTGATACTCTCGCCCAAACAAAGCGCTGCCATTCAGCACGAAAGCCTCTGCCACGGTGCTCGGAATATGTTGGTAAAACCTTTGATCGTTAGAGATTTGCTGGGAATTGTGCACAGCTTGCTAGGAGAACCTGCGTGAGTCAAATTTTATTGCTTGTCGAACAGAAAGAAAATCGCCGCTTGTTATTAGAATGGCTAGCAGTTTATTATGAGGTATTGCTGCCCAACTCAACAGATAGTGAGGATTTTTTACCATTTAATCAATCTTTTGACCTGGGGATAATAGACGGTCTTGCCCTGAAACGCCATTGGCAATGGGTGGCAGCCCAAAAACAGGCAGAACACCCAGTATGCTTGCCTTTTCTTTTGATTACATCCCGCTCGGATGTAGGGATGGCAACGCAATTTATTTGGCAAAGTATTGACGATTTGATTATCGCTCCGATCGAGAAGATAGAATTGCAAGCGCGGGTGGAGATTTTGCTGAGATCGCGCCAGTTGTCTTTAACTCTCAAATTGTCTCACGACCAACTCGATCGCACTCTGCAAACAGCCCAAGAACTCAACGAGATGAAAACATCTTTGCTGTACATGATTGCCCATGACGTTCGCAATCCTTTGAATTTCATCATCGGCACTACACAACTTCTTAGCAAGTACAAGTTGACATTAACAGAGGAGAAAACCCAAGAACTTCTAGACAAAACTCAAGCAGCAGCAAAAGGCATAGATTTGTTATTAGATGATGTGCTGCTGCTGGGGCGTGTTGAGTCAGGAAAAACCGGGTTTTCCTTGCTACCGATAGACTTAACAAAGTTTTGTAATGAGTTGGTAGGGGAATTTCAGAACAGCCTGAAGTTGAAACCTGAAAATGACCGGGTGACGCTGATTTTTGTAAATCACAATCCATCCGCGATGGCGTGTTTGGAGGTAAGCTTGCTCCGGCGCATTCTGGGGAATTTGCTGTCCAATGCTATTAAGTATTCTCCCCCTAATACCGAAGTAATCTTTGAATTAAAACTTACTGAAACCGAGGCTATTTTTTCGGTACTGGATGCAGGAATTGGCATACCTGTCGCCGACCAAGAACGGTTGTTTAATTCATTTTACCGGGCTAAAAATGTCGGTCGAATTCCCGGTACTGGACTGGGGCTGAGCATTGTTAAAAAATGCGTGGACTTGCACGGTGGCGAAATTACTTTGATAAGTGAAGAAGGCGTCGGCAGTACATTTACAGTAACGCTGCCGATCGCACAACCTCGAAAAAAGCAAATCTCGCCTGCAACGCCTTAAACTAGATGCAGGCATTATCTTAGGATATTCATCGAGGAATTTGACGCCCGGGTGAGGCTATACGTGGTAGTGTGACCATGAGATGTATCCTCAAAAAACTGAAGAAAACTCTCGCTATTTTACAACGCCAGAATTTGAAGAACCATTAAGGGCCGCTGGTCAACTGATGAAATTGAGCATCGTCGTTCTAGGAGCGATTGACGAGCGTGAGAATTGGCGATCGAGCTGCGACCAACGATCGCTATCGTAAAAAATGTTGAAGGCACCCAAAAATAATTAGATGCCCTACAAAACTTATCCCGAATTGCCAGACTTTATATTTCTGAAAAAAAGCGACCCAACAGCCGTCACATCTTAGATGATATGATGCTGATTTTAACACTTTAAAAATGGTTAATCAACTCTTTTCTGAATTATTGTCCGACTACAATCAATCAAGAGTTGAAGAGCGATCGCCTGAGCTTTCAGGCCCAGAGTCCAACTGTTCAACTATTAATGGTTGAAACCTGATGTTTCCAGGTTCAATTGGCACTTTTCTCCACCAAGCTGGCAACAAGAGCAGCCAAAACTTACCCAAAGACACAGAACGCTGCTCGCCAACAAAAACCAAGGGCAGGAGAGCCGCCACTCGTAAGACGGCTGAGAGGGCAAACACCCCTGGCAAGCCACCGAGATTGGTCAAAGTGGCGATAAAGCCACCAAGGGTGATTCCCATTGCCCCAGTGACACCAGGAACCGCCGCCGCGATCGCAAAGTAAAGGGACTGATTACGTAGTGGTGCCACCGACATCATCAGATTACCACTGCACAGGTCGATCGCCGCCCACGTGGCACCGCCGATGATGTGCAACAGCGGGAACCACACCCATATAAAAATTGGAGCCGTTCCAGCTTCTAGCCAGAGCAGAGGGGTCAGAGCCACCAAGATTCCCACTACTATCATGATCGGGCGGTTCCCAACCCGGTCAGCCAGTTTGCCCCAAAAAACCAGCAGCAGTAAGTTAGCACCCGCTCCTAAGCTGTTGTAGAGCGTTACCACACTGACATCTATACTTAGGTTATCCAGCAGATAGAGGTTAAAGAAGGGAGCGCTGACGTTAACGGCAAAGCTCCATAGAGCAGAGTAAAGCAAAAACTTTAAAAAATTGGGTTCCTTGAGAAAGCTAAAAATTGTCCCTATGGATGATTTTTCGCCTCTATCTGAATGCGTGACGTGTACAAGCTTTGGGTTCACATCGGTCATAAAGAACTGACAACCTAGACTGAGGAGGCCAAGCACAATTCCTAAAACCAAGATGGCACTGTAACCTTGGAGCCTTCCACCGGGCCAGTTCGATACCACTAGAGCCAGCAACGGCACACCAATGAGATTCGTCAAGCTGACAGCACTATTGCGAAAGCCAAAATACCGCCCGCGCAACCGCTGAGGTACTAAAACCGCCAACCAGCTCAAGAAGGAAGCACGACCTAAAGATTCTAAGACTTGAGTTACCCAGATGATTGCCAATGTCAACTGCACTAGCTGATGTCCAGCGAGCTGAAATGAGCCTCCCAACCAAATGGCTGGCACGATAATCAGCCACAGCAGTCGCGACAGTCCGAAAATCCAGATGGAATACCAGTGGCGGCTCTGCAGTCGGTCTCCTATATAAGCTCCGAACGGTTGGAGCAGATTTACCAGTTGAGGAATGGAGGCGAGCATACCAATTTCGACTGGGCCAGCCCCTAAATCCAGCAAGAAATTACTGAGCAACGCGCCGCCGATGATGCTGTAAAAAAGCGTAGCGAAGACACTCTCCAAAGTTAGCGATCTGAGGCTTAACCGAGTTTCCGGTTTGGAAAATTTTAGAGGCGGATTGGTCAGAAGTACCGTCTCTGGTAAGGCTATATCCTCTTGGATTTCCTGAAGAGGGAGAGGATTCGTTCCTACTAAGCTGTAATCTTCTTCTTGTGTTTCGAGCATACTGGATAGCCAATAGATGAGCTGCTACGCAGCTTAATTGTATAATATAAGGTTAAGTATTTTAAGGAGCACAGCCATAGATGCAAGCTAAAAATCATTTCTCTCAAAAGCCAAAAGAAAGATTACTTAAATAAATTAGAAAAAATAAGAATGCCCAAATTACCGAAATATTATTAATTATAATTATATAAATAGCTAAGTTTTTATATTTATTTGTCGGCGAGAGTAGGTTACTGGATTCTTCAGTATGAACCCTATAAAATAGAGAGCTTTTCAGATGGAAGAAGTCAAAGTTACTTTCGGAAACCCACCTTTTATTATGAATAAAGGTTGCTAAAAATGAGAACCCAATCAAAGTTCTAAAGGAGCAAGAGCGTTAAACAAATTTTCTAGAATAAATCGCAGCAAAGATTGAGTTGCAAATATTAAACCTAATCGCGCTTGGGCGAGTTTTGGCTGTTCTATTTTAACTTCTCCCCAAATTCGGCACTGGCTGTAAAAAATCTGAAAGGCTTCGCTCAAACTATTGGCTAATTTCAAATAATTAACAGGTTTTTCGCGGTTTTTTACCTCAAAAGTAGGATATAAATTGTCTAGCACTGTTAACAGTTGCGATATTAAACGGCGTTCTGCTGGATGCACTAACCGCAGTCGATCGCCCTCGTCAATCCAAGGGATAAAATTTGGACTCGCCAGCGACCAAATTTGCGGCGCTGTATTGACATCTGGCTGCGCGATCGCAATTATCCGATCGCGGTGGGCCATTCGCAGCAGGGAACAGCAGCGCGCGTGGCTGTACTGAATGGGAAACAGTCGATCGGCACACACAACAGAATCTAATATTTTAGATCCTGAAACTGGAAGGTTCGTTTGAGCTAAACGCTGCAACCAGACGGCTAAACCTGCATCAGTCAACTCCATCTCGATCATTCCCCCCGGCGCTACTTTAACGGCGAAATCTGGATAGCACAGCGGTTCGAGTGTTTCGGCCAACTCGGTCGCGATTGTCTGCGGTGTCTGCTGCCAAGTTTTAGCCAATTTCAGGGCGATCGCAGACACATAAAGCACCCGCGCGCTATCTTTACTTCGATTTAACGGAATTATTGCACCCTTCTCAATAAGCTTGTTATGGGCGGGCAGGATGCCCATCCCACAATCAAATTCACTCTTCGCTTCACAGGCATCTTGCCTGTTCTTGAAAAGGCTGCCACCTATGGGATTTAACGGAATTTGGACCAGTGTTCCCTGCTGGGCGATCGCGCTTTGGAACATTGAAAGCAAGAAACACTTCACTGTAACTTCCGGGCACTGTGAGATATTTGCTGTATCCATATCGGCTCATCCTACCGTAAAAGCAACGATCAACTGTGACCGCTTGCACTTTTCTTGTACGTTAAACTGCGGATGTTAGGGATAGTCGATCGCCTCCCCCGGACGAGGCTAAATCGAATTAATCGGCTTTGTAGCGATTTTGGGGCTAAATATACAATTATTTCAGACAAATTTTTTGCTGATCTCTACCATTTTGATGTATTTTTTGCTACATTTAATTTTTCGGTAAAACACAGAAAAGTCAGCACAGTTAAGAAGCGTACAAGCTCGATCGGGGGTTGGTTATCTCACTTAGTATCGCACTGCTGGCAGAAACTGTTTGTCTCACTATTAAATATATCCCAGAGCCTCACTTATGCAATCAACTTCCACACCTCTAGAGACTATCGATCGACCTTTTATCACTTGGCAGCGAATTATCGACTGGGCCCAGGAACACTACCGCTGCCGGACTTTTAGCAAAGACGAGCGGATTCCCGCAAGGCCCGGACTGCTGTATTTAGTCCAGAAAGGTTCTGTGCGGCTCGTAGGCAGCGCTCAAGTTAGCGCTGCGGCGGCGAAGTCAAAATCCGTTGACAAAACTACAGAAGAAGCTTTTTTGGGCTTCGTCGGGGCTGGCCAGCCCTTTGAACTGGTTGCTCAGTCTCCTTTTACTCTCCAAGCTTACGCTCATGCCGATCAAACTCACGTAGTGTGGATGTACTGGCACGACTTGGATAATTGGCCTCACTTTCGTAGGGAAATTTTGGATGCGTTTCGCTACCAGCACCAGCGGAAACTTCTCTGGCTGAGCACTTTGGGACAACGCCGGACGATCGACCGACTGTTGGGATTTCTCACTTTGTTGATTGAGGAGTTCGGCGAACCTTACGTAGGTGACGGCGAACCGGATGTGGTTCGGGGCTACCGCCTGCCTTGGGCCTTGACTCACGCTCAAATTGGCAGCGCGATCGGGTCAACGCGGGTGACTGTGACGCGCCTGATGGGTAAGTTGCGATCGAAAGGTTTGATTAATACTGAGGATGATAATTTAATCTGTTTGCCGGCTAAGTCTAACCCCCAAAAGACAAAAAACCAACAGCAGGACTTAGAAGATTCCCTGGAAGATTCCCTGGAAGATTCCCTGGAAGATTCCCTGGAAGATGAAGATTCCCTGGAAGATGAAGATTCTCTCGAAGAATCTGCATAAAATCCTGCGGGAAATTGCCAACAAACAGCGCGTCACTATTAGTTTTGGGCAGTCGCGCTCGATCGCTCGACAGTGTACGATGAATTGTGTAAACTTTTCCCGTTCTCGAAAGGTGCGACTGACAATGACCGATGACAAGCAAAAATCTTCAATCCCGAACAATCAGCAACGGGTGGTATTCTGCGACTTTGACGGCACGATAACTGTTGAAGAAACTTTTGTGGCGATGCTCAAGCATTTCGCACCGGAATTGTCGTCTCAACTAATGCCTGAAATATACGCTAGAAGGCTGAGTTTGCGATCGGGAGTGCGGCAGTTATTAGAGTCTATTCCCTCGGAATGTTACGGGGAAATTGTGGAATTTTCTAGGGGAAGGCTAATGCGGCCGGGATTGTTGGAATTGCTGGATTTTTTGGACGAGAAAAAGGTAGATTTTGCGATCGTGTCCGGCGGTCTTCGGGTCATGGTAGAGACGGTAATGGGCGATTTGGTACACCGGGCGAGCGTTATTTACGCTGTGGATGTGGACGCTAGCGGCCCTCGGTTGCAAGTCAGTTCTGAGTTGGAAGGAGATGAGGAATTGGTGGCTAAGGTGCGGGTGATGGCGCAGCACCCGGCCGAAGAACAGGTGGCGATCGGAGATTCGCTGACGGATTTTAATATGGCTTTGCAGGCTTCGTCGGTGTTTGCGCGCGATCGGCTTGCCGAGTATCTAGACGAACAACAAAAGCCTTATACTAAATGGGATAATTTTTTTGATGTGTTGGAAAATTTGTCCCAAAAATGGAATTGAAACTATCGCCTTTCTCAGGTAATATAAATTCCGTTTGCATCGGTATTGTATGATGTTAAATTTTGTAGGGGCGGGTTCACCAACAATAATTGCCCATAATAAACAATATAATAAACCCGCCCCCGTGCAGATAAGTCCGATGCGACCGAATTTGATATAAGCTTTGCACGGATTACCATACGTTTAGATAGGCCAGCGCAACTCCTATTAAAGTAAAAAGTAGATTAAAAACTGAGGATTTGTAAAGGATGAGTGGCGATTTGAGATCGGATTTAATTGCAGCAGCCAAACATTTTTACGATCGCGGTTGGATGGTTGGGACTGCTGGCAATCTTTCAGCCCGCTTACCAGATGGCAGTTTTTGGATTACTGCTAGCGGCCGCGCCAAAGGGCAGTTAACTGAACAAGATTTTATCAGAATGAACTCAGAGGGGGCAATTGTCGAGCAACCTGTTGCCGACAGCCGCCCTTCGGCCGAAACCAGCATTCATTTAGCCGTTTACAATTGTTTTCCAGACGCTAAAGCTTGCTATCACGTGCACTCCATCGAGGCAAATTTAGTTTCTCGGCTAACAGCAGGAGATGCAGTGCCTTTACCCGCGATCGAAATGCTGAAAGGTTTGGGGGTGTGGGAGGAAAACCCGCAAGTGTCGATACCCCTCTTTACAAATTATTTAGAAGTCCCTAAGATAGCCAAGGAAATTTGCGAATTCTTTGCCATTTGTGCGCCCTCTGTACCCGCTTTGTTAATTCGCGATCACGGCATCACAGTCTGGGCAGACTCGCCAGCGGCCGCCTACAATTACGTAGAAATTGTAGAATACATTTTTCGCTATAAGATCGCAGCCCGCCAATTAAATTTAGATTGAAGATTTGGGATTTGAGATTGAGCGGTGCATGAATTCGGAATTATGTAGGTGTGCCCTAAGCAGCTTACGGCTATTACCGCTATGATTAGCCTCTCAAACACTTTTTGTATCCCGGACTGTAGGAAACGAGCAAACATTCAGAAGAGGCAACAGTTATGGCTAAATATACCAGAATTTTATCCATAGATGGAGGCGGAATTAGAGGAATTATTCCCGCGCAAGTTTTAGTTAGCGTTGAGTCAAAGCTGCAACAAAAAAGTGGCAACCCAGATGCGAGAATAGCTGACTATTTTGATTTAATCGCGGGCACAAGTGCGGGAGGCATTTTAACTTGTATCTATTTGTGTCCTGATGCCGAAAATCCCACCATACCTCGGTGGTCAGCCCAAGACGCTGTTAATTTTTCGATTCAGAGCGGTCGCGACATTTTTAAGAGTTCATTATGGCAAAAACTCAGCTCTATAGACGGTTTGATAGATGAGAAATATCCCGGCGAGCGCTTAGAACAATTCTTTTTGGAAAACTTTAGAGATTGCAAACTCAGCGAACTGCTGAAACCTTGTTTAATTTCCAGTTACGACATCGAAAGAAGAAAAGCTCACTTTTTCGATCAAATAGATGCTAAACAATATCCAGCAGAAGACTATTTTATTAGAGATATCGCCAGAGCCACATCAGCAGCTCCCTCTTACTTTGAACTTCCCAAAATCCGATCTTTGACCAACGAATCCTACGCTTTAATTGACGGGGGAGTTTTCGCAAACAATCCCGCACTTTGTGCCTATGCAGAAGTTAGAAATAAATTCAGAATTCCCGACGATCGCCCCGACAAAGGCCCGACAGCAAAAGATATGGTAATTTTATCGCTTGGCACAGGAGAAGCTCAGAAAAAATTCCCCTATGAAGAAGCGAAAAATTGGGGTAAAGTTGAGTGGGTTGAGCCTTTGATTAATATCATGATGACGGGAGTTGCTGAAACGGTAAATTATCAGCTAATCCAAATTTATGATGCGATTGAAAGACCCACTCAATATTTGAGAATTAATCCAGATTTGAGCCACGAACAACCGCTGCCGATTGATGATGCCTCTGAACAGAAAATATCAGACCTGCTGAGAATTGGCAAGGATCAAGCCGAAGAGAATAATGAACAGTTAGATAAGTTTATCGACTTGTTACTTGCGGAGTAATTCTAGGGTTTTAGATTTTAGATTTTAGATTGGGAAATGAGTGATAATTACCACAGAATTAATCACTTCCAATCTAAAATCTAAAAAGGTAGAATACACCAACCGCAGGGCAAGCCGACTAAAAATATATGTTGACAAATCGTGCAATAATTGCTGTAGGATTGCCGCAAATCTCTATGTGGCAGTGCTTCGCCCTGTTTGCAATAAATCCCGAGTCCTCAGTCATTGGTTAAAAAATACCAAGAAAAGTGCGATCAACATTTAGATGAAACCTTCAATAACAGGTGGTTTCAGCGGTTTTTTGTGACGTTGTTCCTGGGTGGCCAAGTGCTGCTACGCATACTCCAAGGCAAAATTGACCGCCGCAAAATCATGGAACATTTAGTAACAGTAGGCCTGGATTCTTTGCGATCCGTGCTGCTAATAGCCTTTTTTGGCGGCATGATTTTTACATTTCAATCAGCCAGAGAATTGGTGCGCTTTGGGGCGGTTGGGGCTATGGGAGGTGCGTTTGCTGTGGCATTTTGTGGCGAACTAGCACCACTTTTAACGGCGGGCGTGGTGGCGGGACAAGTAGGTTCGGCCTTTGCGGCGGAGATAGGAGAAATGCAGGTGACGGAACAAATAGACGCCCTGTATATGTTAAGAACAAATCCGGTTGATTATTTAGTAGTGCCGAGGGTGATAGCTTGCTGCATCATGCTGCCGATTTTAACAATTTTTGCGGTAGCGGTGGGGATTTTGGGCGGGCTATTTGTAGCGGTTCATTTTTATAATTTGGAACCGTCGGTATTTTTGGAATCGGTGCGGACTTTTTTGGGGCCTGGGGATTTAGTAACTGTGGTGATTAAAAGTTTTATTTTTGGGTTAATAATTGCCCTTGTCGGTTGCGGTTGGGGATTGACGACAGTGGGCGGAGGGAAAGGAGTAGGCCAAGCTGCAACGGCCGCGGTTGTGACTTCGTGGGTGTTTATTTTTGTGGCCGATTTCTTTTTATCGCTGTTGATGTTTCAAGAGTTGGGGATTATGAGAAGTTGATAATCTTGGCGATTATGGCCGTAGTCAGGAGTCAAGATGCTTAAATATTAAGGGTTTGAACACTCATCAACCCGAGTGCCACCAGGATGGCTATAAAATAACAGGAATATTTTTTAAACCGCTGATGAACGCAAATAAACGCTGCTCAAATTGCATCAGCGTTCATCCGTCTTCATCCGCTGATATCTGCGGTTTAAAACTCTCAACTTTAGATGGTAGGTTGGAGAAAGGAGGGCGATACACTCGAATTGCCTGAATAGGCACTTTCCCATCTGTTTCGGGGACGATTTCGAGGATGTGTTTGGAGTTGCTCAAATTCTGAGCCAATGTTGTAGAATACTCGCGGCTTGAATCCGTAATTTGTGGAGGAACGTATGAATCAACAAACATTGGTCGCACCTGCCAGGAAATTTCAAAGCCTTTAGGCGTCGGTTTTTTAGAGTCTTCATAAGAATTTTTCAGCCACCAGTTTCTCGGTTCAATCACGACGCGGCCAGAGTTTGAGACAAACATTTCGTCGTTTGTACCGCTGCCGTCGTAACCTGTTTTAGAACCTACAACGTCAAATTTAAACTTGCTAGCGTCGCTGTTAATTTCAGTAATTATGGCTTTCCAATCTTCGACGATTAGCGGTTTTTGGCTGGATACTTGGATGATTGCCGGCCAACCGACGCCAATAGTAACGCTAGGTCTGGTGATGCTGTAAAGTTCAGGAAATTCTGAGGGTTTTTTGCCGTCGATCGCAATTTTAGCAGAAATTGCCTGGCCGTTGAAGGTTTTATCGGCGATCGCATCTATTCTATTTCCTTCAAATTCTAAAACCAACTTGCCATTTTGCCACTTAACATCGCTGCCAACCATATAGGTTTTCACTAAATCCTGCGGCGGTTGAGAAGAATTTGGCTTGTATCGCAGATGCGGTTTTATCAGAGCAGCTAGGAGAAAGTTTCCCCAATCGTTAAGGTGAATGCTGTCGCTCAATAGCTGTTGTGGCTGCAAGCGATTGTCTTTCAAATACCTGCGCCAAGGTTCGCGAATTTCCGCGATTTCACAGCCGTACTTATCGGCCAACTCCGGCAGCCATTTAGTAGAATGAGTGTTGTGCCATTCGTATCTTTTGACTGAATTTGGATCGTCGCTGTTGCCTGTCGGCATCCAGTCGATGTGGTCAGAATGCAAGAGTATTTCACTAGCAGTGCGGCTGCGGACATTGGCAATTATGGCTTCGTAATCTTCACCACCTCCGTAGACGTGAAAAATTAGCAAGTCTGGATAAAAAGGATACAAATCGTGTTCGCTGGGACGGATTAAAATCGGTGCTGCAAATCCTCCGAGCGCCCGATTTTCCACAATTAAATCTGCATTGGGGAATCGCTGTCTCAAATCCTTCACTACATCTTGCCACCAATCTTGCTGAGTGATGGATTGACCGTAGAATAGGATACGCACTTGGCGGCGGTCTGTTGCAGTGCTAGCAGCAAGTAGCCCCATCGTCCTTTGAATCCTCGCTCCAAAAGTAGCACTATTTTCAATAGGAGCGGGTGGGGGGAATGGCGTATCGGCAGCTATTTTTTGGATGAGCGGAACTAACAGAAAGCTCAGACACAAAAAAAGCAGCCACAAGTAGCGATAAATCTTGGATTTTCTGCTATTTCCTGGGTGTTTTGCCATTGTTTTATTTTTTCCTGTCCGTTTCACTTCGCTCAAGGCGACTGTGGGATGAATGCTACGCCTCTAATCAGTAGCTGTAGCGTGCTTATGGGCGCACCTCACGAGTAGCTGTAGTGTAGGCTGTATGGAAATATATTACCAAATTGAGCGAGCCAAAAAGTGATATAATGCCTGCTAATTAATTGCAGGAGAGCGATCGCACGTCAAATGGATTACAAAACAGCCCGCAGTTTTCTGATCGACCAAGGAACCGCCCTGGAAACCAAGAAAAATCCCGACGCCTTCCTGATGCGTCTCAAACAAGGTCAACCGCCCGTACCCGGACAGGTGACATCGATTTTATTAGCTTTAAAAATATTGTTTGAAGGGCTGCAAGAATCTCCAATGCTCGATCGACAATTGATCTCGGCACTGCATTTACTGTCAGTAGAAGGTTTGCAGCAATTTGAAGCTGGACTCCGCAGAGGAGTTTCTTGGCCACCGCTGCTGAAGGAAGACTTAAATCGAATTGCGCTCGCAGTCAAGAATATCTTTTCCGGTGTCTGGCAATAATTAGCTCGACCACCACCGAGCCCGATACCCACCGCCGGCAGACTCAATTTTTTTCTACATTTTTTTTCTACAATTATTTGTAAAATTTTATGTTAAAATTGCTACATTTACCCTCGAATTGTGGCATCTTACATATAAGAATCAGTTCTCAAAAACAATTGGAGAAACTACTCATGAACACCGAAGAAAAAGCTAGACAACTAATTGCACGAGAAAGACAGCATAGCGAACACTTGCAAGACTCTATGCTCAACCGTTCCTCCCACGAGCTAGAAACACCTGGGGAGGGAATTGCTGAAGAAAAAGCCAGAGAATTAATGGCTCAAGAAAGGCAGCACAGCGAACACCTGCACGACTCTATGTTAAGCCGTTCCTCCCAAGAGGTAGAGGCATCGATCGCACCCGATGACACTCACAAATAAATTTTGTTCACACAAGACTTACGGACACATACCAAGAAACCGGGTTTTTCTACCATTTTTCTTACCGTAACAAAGGGCTGTAAAAATGTTTTTGTGTAAACAACCAGGTTTCTGGGTTCCGGAAGAGTTCAGTACAGCAAAACTCTACTCAAATCGAGGCGAATTTTAGGTGCAATCAAAACAGCCCTTGCTCGGTTTGCAGCCACTATCACCAACCTCAAATCGCCAAATATAGCAAGATAAAATGCCAAGTTCTACTGCTCGCGAAAGCTTTCGAGGGATGCCAAAAGAGCTGGCAGTCCCGCTAGCGCGACGGACACCAGAGCCTCATCTTTGTAAACTCGCGATCGGAGAATACGGGTACTTTTAGACGCAGAGGTGAGAGAGCCTCGCCGTTGGGAATTTCCGGTTTCAACCCGCCCTAAATTTTTGGTTTCTCGCGTCACGCAAAACATAGTAGTATCCTCGCAGTATCGTCAATTAATCCCTAAATATGCGCCCGTAAAATTTCTCACGGCTTGCTGTATATTTCTATTATTACTCAGATAGGTAACAGAGATGAAAGCATGAAATAATTATTCACGATAAACAGGGATCAACTTAAACTGCATCACAACTTTTATTAATTTGTTACAGGGCGGATTTGTTTAAGCCGATCGCCCGCGACTCAGACACCAGGCAGCAAAATCACCGATTTCACAAGAAGAACGCGGATCAATGATGCTAACTCTTAGTCCAGCAACAGTGATAAGTCAAATCAAGCCGACTGTCGAAATCTTGCGCGACGGAGACTACCGCTACCGAGACTCCTTTGCGATCGATCGACCTTTCAGAGAAATTCAATTTCGCAAACAAGACAGATACATCACCGGCAGCGATTCAGACAAACGCACGGGCAAAAGTTACTGCTTCCGGGGCATCCCCCAGCAGAACAACATTATTAACATCACAGTAGCGATCGAAATTTCCCCAAAAACAGCACAGCAAACCGAGTGGAAATTAGCACCGGGAAACCCCATTAATTTCGACAGGCTTTATCCCCTGCAAGTTGGACCTGGATTAGAATTGTACAAATGTTTGACAGCATTTTTACCAAACTTGAAAGATTAGTTATTCGTTACTTATTAGTGGTTATTTCTTAATCGCTTTGGATTGTTAATAGCAATAACATTCGTTAACAGTGAACAGCCAACATTTAACTCCCTAAGAACCAGCATTTTCCAATTCTTCCCGCAGCATTTCTCGGTAGACTTTCGGCAAACGAGAACTCATAGAATTGTTTTCAATTCCATATCCCAAACTCGTCCAAGTTCCTGAAAGCATCCGCAATACCTCAGTTAATCTTTCCTGCCGCAACATCTCAGAAATATCAGCTTTCCAAAACTTGCGATCGCTCAACCAAGCATAAACCACAGCATCCTGATCTTCTGGTTCAAAACTGTAATCTTCCCAAAATAAAAAATTAGCACGACGCGCCTGATAGCGCTTCGCCTTCTCCTTCCAAGTCGAAGTCAGAAATTGATACCTGCCCGCTGCCGTAGTACACTTGCCTCGATTCGGGCCATTAACAATCTTCACGCACCAGTCAGGATGGCGGCTCAAATCTAATATATATTTGCCACCGTAAACAACGTGATAAGGGCGAGCAACATTCGACTCGCTAGCAGAAATAGTTCGCATCAGCGCCCGAATGTAAGGATCGCCGCTTTTCATAGCCAGCGGCGGAAATTTTCCCACCCCGCTTGTCGACTGCGAAAACTGCTGATTTCCCCGCAAACTGTCAACCAAAAAAACACCGCCGCCAATCACAGCGCCGATTAAAAGTATAAATCCGAGGATTTGAATCTCCGATCGCCTCAGCAAACCTCTTTTTCGACGGCCAAATTTCTCAGCTTCCAGCAAAGTCATTTCCATTTCCGAAATTTCGGCTAATTTGCGAGCCACCCGCATCCGGCGCACCCGAAAATCGTATTGATATAAGGGGGCCGCTAACAGCGTTAAACTCGATAAAACCCCCGCCAATTTGCTCAGCCAGAAATCTAATTCACCGGCTGTGGCAACATTTGTCAGAGTAGATATTCCTGTTAGTAACTGAGCCGGATCGATCGATCGCGCTGGCCAATAAAAAATCGCAAGTTGCACCAATAGCGACAGATTAAATGCAAAAAAAATCACTACAACAGCATTCAAGCCTTCTCGCAAGTGCGATCGAATACCAGTGTGCCTGCGCTTGAACTTGCGCGCAACGCGAAAGCGCCCCGGCAGCATAATTAGTAAGGGATTTAAGATTTTGACCGCGAACAAGTGAAACACAAAAAACACAGGCAACTGAATCAGCCAAGCCGCCAGCAGTAGAGTCAGAAAGCCGATATCGTCGCTGACAAAAGGAATGCCCCTGCCAAGGACAAAACTAAAACTCTGAGCGAGAGCAAATGCCCTTAACCACGAAATCGGATAGGGGAACCAAGCTGGCCACTTGAGAGTTTTCATGCTGGGAGAACGAAATTTTAACGGCGAATCGTAAAACTATTAAGATTTTGCCAGATTTGGCGATCGGAAAATTGTTGTATGGTGCGTCAGCCCAAATCTTTGACCCAAATCACATCTTGCACCATTCTCGATAAGCCTTTTTTGGGCGGGCAGGATGCCCACCCCACAAGAAAATGCACTTTTTGTGGAACAGGCATCTTGCCTGTTCTTGACAATGGTGCAACATCTCAGATCCAAATCAAAGTGTTTTTGGTCTGATATCATTTCCGGTTACACCGGAATGATGTTGACGGTTGACTGTTGACTGTTGACTGTTCACGGCGTCAACAGTCAACAGTGAACTCGAATTTACTATTCCGATGCTAACGGATTTGATATGACGCACCGAACCCAAGCGAGGCTAATTCAATCAAATCACACTGGCAAACAACTCCTCAAAACTCTTTTGCGGAGCCTCCGACTTCGCCACAATTTCCACAACCTTGTTGCGAGAAGCCGGCTGAAACAGCGCCTCCACGCACACTTGGGCTACCTTAGTGCGGGGAATGCTGCTCTCAAACATTTTGTCCGCACCAGTCATGACGATCGCATCTGAATTATCCTCATTTTTGAGACCGCCCGGACGGACGATCGTATAAGTCAAACCGCTTTTTTGCAAATACTCCTCGGCTTGCTTCTTCCAAACCAGAATCAGCCAGAACAAATTCAGCGGGTGAAAAAACTGAGAGACGCACAGAGAAGTCACAAGCACAAAATGCTCAATGCCCTTAGCCTTAGCTGCATCCACCAAATTTTTAGTACCTTCAAAATCCACCTTGTAAGGCGCTGTCGGGTCAAAACCAGGGGCCGCCCCTGTCGCACACAGCAATACCGTACTATCCCCGATGGCATCGCCCAGGGAAGTTGCATTTAATACATCCCCAGTCACTAACTCAGCCTCCGGTGGTAAAATTTGTCTAGCTGTGTCTAGATTTCGGACTAAGGCGCGCACGGGAATACCTCGCTTGACTAATTCTGCGACGATGCGGCGGCCAGTCTGACCTGTGGCTCCTGCTACAAATGCTTTCATAAGTCGAGTTATGCTGGATTAGGGTAAGTTTTGTTACTATCAATTTCTCAATTGTAGGGAGGAAACTCCCTTAACACATCCCCAACCGGATCGATTGGCGTGTATAACAGGAGAGCATACAATGAAGCAGGATTCCGCTGAATATCACACTGTTGAAGCTTCTGACGAAAATTACTACCCAGATGCGAGTTTCCGACAGCCGGAAAGTGGAAGCGCGGATGCAGGTGAGGAAGTTGAGCCGATTTGGTTTCACACGCATTTTGAAGACAGCATGGAGATGTACGCCGATGCGGAGACGGTGGCAAAGCATTTGAACAACCACAAGACTTGGTTTTGCCAGTGCGCTTCGCCGATGAAGGCCGAGCCGCTCGGAGAAAACGGCTATGATTTATTAATCGGGCGTTTTGGGGCTTTCGGCTACCGCGTTGAAGCGAGAATTGGTTTAGAGTTGCTGCCGCCTGACGCTGAAGGCTGCTATTTGATTAAGACTATTCCGGTTCCGGATTATACCTCCCCTGGGTATGAAGTGGATTTTCGATCGGCAATGAAGCTAGTGGAGATAGCGTCTCAGGAGTTTGCCGCCGATTGGCCGAGCTCGGAACGTGCTAAGCTGCCGCCTGCGATTACCATTACTAGCTGGAAGCTGGATTTGGCTGTGGGGGTTTGCTTTCCCAAGTTTATTCGATCGATGTCTCAGCCTTTAATAGAAAAAACCGGCGATGCGCTTTTGGAAAAAATCATCAAACAAGTTAACCGGCGCTTGACTTATAAAACTCAGGTTGTTTTTCACGAAAGTTTGGGCATTCCTTTTCCGAAAAATCCTAAGAAACATTAACAATACTTACGCTCTAACCTGTACTGCATTTAAATTGTATGTTAAGTGCGGCATCTCCTGCCCACCCCACAAGAGTAAAAATTTATTTTTCTCTGCAATTTAAATGCGGATTAGCTTAACTCACATTTGTAGGGTGTGCCCTGTGCACACCTTACTCATAAGTGCGATCGTAATAACTCATATCATTGTAGATTTTAGACTTCGGCGTGAGCGCTCAATCGCACAATTTGAGATTAAATTATTGAGAATAACTGATTGTGTATGGGTTGGGTTCACGAGGCTACAGTTGCTTTTTTGAAACTGATATCACTGTCTCCGGGTGCTTAGGGCGCGCCTTATGCCTATGTTTTTGAATCCAATACTTGCTTGAGCAGTTAATCCCAATCATCAAGTTATTGCTAAGAAAATTTAAGGGTAAGGTCATGATTGCATTTGACATATAGCAATCCTTGCAGGAGTCGTAAATTTTTTACCCCACCCCAACCCTCCCCGAACCCGCTGGGAGTCCGTAAGAAATTCACAAATGACTTATGATTGCTATATGCTGATTTCTTATCATCGGAATTAGTTTTTATTATGGGTCAGTTTAGCACAGGGTTGGACACAAGAGTTTCAAGTCAGATGCCATCAAGTTCGACAGCATTGTTATTAAAAGATTCTGCTTCTGTCATAATGCTTTCCCTCCTTATTGCCTCATGATTAAGCAGTGTAGCCGACGCAGTTCAAAGCGGGTTCCGAGCGCCCTCCGAAACTAGCAAGTGTCTCAGATCACAAGGCCGATCGATCGCCCTCACTGCCCAAAAACATAAAATTATGTCACATTAAGTAAGGAGTTATAAAATAACTCTTGCCATATCCCTAGAAAGTTATGACAACGAAACTAAGAGCTAAACACACAGAGAAAATGGAGAGAGACTTGCACCAGTTGAGGGCAGACCAAGAACTGATTCTCAATCAAGTAGACAATGCGATCGCTCTGTTCGACTCGTCTGATTGCTTAGTTTTGTTTAACAAAAAATTGGCGGGAATCTGGGGACTGTCCCCAGAATGGCTGGAAACAAAGCCGAAGTGCCACTTGCTGTTTGCGGAAATTGTCGATCAGGGTTACTTGTCAGTTCAGCAGTGGCAAGAGTTTCAGCAAGCGCTCGAAAAATCTCAGCAGGAAAGTTTATCATTTTATTTCGAGCAATCCAATGCGGTTTGTTTGGAGGTGTGCGCCACGATTACCAACAGTGGCGGACGGCTGTTAACCTTTCGAGACGTTACGGTATACCAAAACTCCCAAGCTAGCTTGAACGCAGAAGTCAGGCGGCTGAGCTTTCTTTTAGGTTTAACCGAACGCCTGCAAAAGTCTGACAGTTTGCAAGAAATAGGTCAGTTTGCCCTCACCTATCTAGTAGAGGCAATGAATGCTGCTTTCGGAGATGTCAAGGTGATTAGCGGCAAGGGAAACGATCGGCAAGCAGCGGCGATTTCCAACCACATTTCTGGTCAATTTCTGGCTACTTACGGGGAACCAGTAGTCGCAGCAATGCAAGAATTGCTCGACCAAGGCATTCCCTACGGCATCGGTTTGCTGTGGGAAGTGGTGAAAACTGGTAAACCTTTGTTCGTAGAGGATTATGCCCAACATCCCAATGCCGTGCCGAAATTTCGGCATCCAGGAATTGGACAACTGGGCATTTTTCCGATCGCAGCCACCGACGGTACAATTATTGGCGTACTGACGCTGGAGTCCCGCAACGTCAAAAAACTGCAAACCGCCCTCAACCAAGAAGTGCTGGAGGCTGCTTGCCGGACCTTGGGGGCGGCGATCGAGCGGGCTCAGACACAAGAAAACCTGCGCCAAGTTAATGAAGAATTAGAGTATTCTTCTCAGTTGAAATCTGAGTTTTTAGCCTCGATGTCCCACGAATTGCGGACGCCTCTGAACAGCATTCTGGGCTTTTCTGACTTGCTGCTGCGGCAAACAGCCGGACAGTTGAGCGATCGACAAATCAACTATGTAGAACTGATCGAAAAAAGCGGCCAGCACTTGTTGCAGCTAATCAACGATATTCTCGATCTTTCTAAAATTGAAGCGGGGAAAGTAGAACTAAACTTACAGCCTGTTCGCGTTCAAGAACTCGCGACAGACTGTCTGAAAATGATGCAGCCACGGGCCGAGAAAAAGCGAATCGGTTTGTCTTTAGAACTCGACAACCGTATTACTAAAGTTTGGCTCGACGAACGGCGAGTGCGACAAATTGTGATTAATTTACTTTCCAATGCCATCAAATTTACCCCCGAACAGGGACAAGTTAAACTCAGCGGGCGTCTGGCCTACGGCAGCGAAATAGACGGCGACTACCGACCGGATTGTTCTCCTGTAAATGCCAGCACTCCTTATTTTTGTTTTGAGGTGAAAGACTCCGGCATCGGCATTCCTCAAGACCGCTGGCACTTGTTATTTCGACCTTTTCAACAGGTGGATTCTTCCCTGACTCGGAGGCACGAAGGTACAGGTTTGGGTTTGGCTTTGACTAAGCGTCTGGCAGAATTGCACGGGGGAACTGTTTCTTTTCAATCTGTTTGCGATCGGGGAAGTCTTTTCCGCGTTTGGCTGCCTTTGACGGAGATACGTCAACAGTTGGGAAACTTTGCTTCTTGTGCTTTGGATACCAAGTTAGTTCCTGCTTCTGCGATTGCTTTACCAATTGCCAGGAAGCGGATTTTGGTTGTCGAAGACCAGCCTTTTAACCAAATGTTAATTTCTGAGGTGATGGAATTGGAGGGATACGGGGTAGAGATACTCGCGGATGGGAAGGCGATGGCCGATCGTATTCTCGCCGCCTCTGCAGCCCCGGAGTTGCTGCCGGATTTGATTTTGATGGACATTCAGTTGCCGGATGTTGACGGCTTTGAGTTGATGCGCCGAGTTAAAGCAGATCCTGTCTGGGATTCGGTACCGATGATTGCGGTGACGGCGATGGCGATGCCCGGTGACAGTGAGCGATGTTTGGAAGCTGGCGCTTCTGCTTATTTGAGCAAGCCACTGGATTTGAATTTGACGATCGCTACTGTCCGTTCTTTTCTTGGCTAACAATAATTATTTGCAGTTCCAGCACTGCCATTTATGATAATTGATAACAACAAAGGTTAAACTCAATAGTAGATAAATATCTATATGACTTGCCCGCACTTGCCTCCGAAAGCCTGTTCCTACGAAAAATATCGAGTTTAGTAAGGAGAAATATACCAATCAACCCGTTTTCGAGCTTCCCCACGCGCAACTCCCGAGCTAAATTCAATATATTATATCATATTCCATGTCAAACAAGTCGCCCTGCATCATGTTGGTTGATGACGAGCCAGCTAATCTGACTTTACTGGAAGAGTTATTGCACCTGAAAGGATACGCTACAGTATCAGCGCTATCTGGCCATGAAGCGCTCTCCCTTGCCCGCGCCTCTCGACCCGATTTAATTTTACTAGATATTATGATGCCAGAGATGGACGGTTTTGATGTGTGCGAGATCCTGCGGAAGGATACGGCATTGCAAACTGTACCGGTGATTTTTTTGACTGCCCTCGATGACGATATGTCTCGCATCAAAGGGTTAGAAATGATGGCCGATGATTATTTGACAAAGCCTTTTAACAGTCGTTTGTTGCTGGCGAAAGTGGAAAATATTTTGCAGTTGAGTCAAATGCGATCGCAAGCTGTATCTTCCCTATTCAACCAGCAAGTCAGAGAGCAAAGCAAACGCCAAATCGCCGCAGCTTGGGAAGCCAACGAATATCTTTCAGAAAAATTTCAGCTATTTGTGCCAGAGCAAATTCTGGAGCGAATTGCGCCGCAAGGAATAGAATCTATTCAGTTGGGCAATGCCACAGAAGAAGAGCTGACTGTTTTATTTTGTGACATTCGCGGGTTTACTGCGATCGCTGAATCTCAACAAGCTCGCGAGACTTTTGAATGGTTGAACGCTTTTTTTACTAAAATGAACGAGTGCATAACGTCTCACGGCGGGTTTATTGACAAATACCTAGGCGATGCAATCATGGCAGTATTTGACAAGCCAAATTCTCACGCCATGGATGCGATCGAAGCCGCAGTAGCAATGCAAGAAACCTTGCAAGAATTTAATGCCAGTCGCCACCAATACAATTTAGAATCTCCCGTCAATATTGGTACGGGAATTAACACAGGTATCGGCATGATCGGCACTTTAGGTTCCGATCGCCGCATGGACTCTACAGTCATCGGCGATGTGGTAAATACAGCTTCTCGGTTAGAAAATTTAACTAAAATATACGGCTGCCAAATTATTGTTAGCGAAAATGCGATCGTTCATGCGAGAGAATTTCTAAATGGCATAAGTTCCAACTCCCACTCAAAAGAAAGTCTATTATTAAAGTGCGACTTAGAAGTGGAAACACAGGAGAGTATTATTTCTACTTCTGGGGCGACGGCTGCTGACAGCCATTTGCCCCGCAACAATTATTACTATCGCTGGATCGATCGAGTAACCCCGCGCGGCAAGCAGGAAGCTATTGAAATCTACGAAATCTGGGCAGCCTCCTGTCCAGACTCTGAGGCAAAGCAGCTTACCCAGAGTTTATTTGACAAAGGCATTCAAGGATGGCAATCCGAAAGATTTGTCGCAGCCTTGGGGTATTTTCAGCAACTAATCGAACAAAACCCTGCTGATACAGTCGTCAGTTTTTATATAAATCGCTGCCAGGAAAAACTAGGTTTTCTACCTGCAAATAGCAGTTCGATTTAACGTTTAGGGCGGGCTTGAAGCCCACCCCACAATAGTTAATACCTATTGAAAAAGTCGATCCCTATCCTGCATTGCATCTGCGTTGCGTCTGTGCTTTCCCTATCAATGAAAGATTTATGCAATAGGTCTACTCTAATTGGAGTTAGCATCAAACAGTCGTCAAAACTTGCTCTCTCAACTTCCCGATCAACTCATTCACCCCCCCCGCATTCAAACGGTAACTCAGAGGATGACCGATCAAATAAGCTGAACTTTCAAACAAAACATCAATTTCCACCAAACCATTTTCTCGCAAAGTTTTGCCAGTCGAAACTAAATCCACAATTGCCTCCGACATACCCGTAATCGGCCCTAACTCCACAGAACCGTAAAGCGGCACAATTTCCACCGGCAAATTCAAATTGTGGAAATATTCCCTTGCACAGTGTACGAATTTTGAAGCAACTCTACCGTGAGGAGGCAAATCCACAGTTCGTCGATAAGAACTAGATTCCTTCACCGCCACCGACAGCCGACACTTGCCAAATTTTAAATCAATTAAATTGGCAACTTTCGGCTTTTTTTCCCGCAAAACATCATAGCCAGCAATACCCAAATCCGCTTGACCGTATTCCACATAAACTGGCACGTCGTGCGTCCTTACTAGCAAAGCTTTGGCAGTGCCGGTCGCGTCATAAATTTGAAGTTGTCGGTTAGAGGAATCGAGAAAAGCACTGAAGTCTAATCCAACCGATTTAAACAGCCGAATGCTATCTCCTAACAATCCGCCTTTGGGAAGTGCAACAGTAATCATGTCAATTTTTAGAGTGTAAATTTCTAAATTTTAGAAGGGGGCAAGCGTCGCAAAAGCAGAAACAGCTTTTACCCAACTCAGAATAACACATAGAGTTCCTAGGTAAAAAAAAAATTAGGGTATTGCTCGCTCCTTTGTTTGAGGATATATTATATTTAGTAATTTTTTATTGAGTCACTTTTTAAAGGGCGAGCAGTATGGAAAACAATCAACAATTTGACGCAAATTTTGACAGTGTAGACCAGGATTCCCTGAAAAAGATTACAGTAGATGAAATCATCTCAGGCGGTGGTGTAGAGAGGGAGGAAATGGACTATACAGTAGCTGTACCTAGCGCTAACCAGGCAAGGGTTCCCAGGGACAGAGGCTTCTCATCTCATGTGCAATCAAGCGTGTTCGATCGCGCCCCCCGATCGAAGTTTGCAGAAAAACGCGGAACGCTGGGAGGCTGTTAATGTAAAATGCTTGCACAGTCCGGTGCACAGAACAGGACGATCCTGTTCGAGGGCTTTCCTTCGGATCGCCCTCGAACAGGATCGCCATTGTGTGTCACGCCTTTGTGTATTCAACTCTAAAACTTAAAATTTAACTGGCGATCGCCAATAGCTGACAGCTAAACTATGACCGAATTGACACTTGTTATTGGTAATAAAAATTATTCCTCTTGGTCGCTGCGCGCTTGGCTGGCGATGAAACAAGCTGGACTGGAATTTGCCGAGGTGAGAATCCCCTTAGACTGGCCGACAACCAATGAAGAAATTCGGCGCTATTCTCCATCGGGAAAAGTGCCAGTTTTAATCGACGGCGACTTGAAAGTGTGGGAATCTTTAGCAATTTGCGAATACGTTGCCGATCGCTTTGCAAATGATTTGTGGCCGGCCGATGTAGCGGAACGGGCGATCGCCCGTTCCATCTGCGCCGAAATGCACGCGGGGTTCCAAAATTTGCGCGAAAATATGCCGATGGACTGCCGCAACCGCTATCCGGGAGAAGGGATGACTGCCGGTGTCGAAGCAGATATCGATCGCATCTTTGCCATTTGGCGCGAATGCCGCCAAAAATTCGGGACAGGCGGCAATATGCTGTTCGGAAAATTCACAATTGTTGACGCTATGTTTGCCCCCGTTGTCATGCGTTTTGTCACCTACGGAGTCAAACTAGATTCATCAGCAAAAGCTTATGCGGATGCGATTTTGGCATTGCCTGCAATCCAGGAATGGGTAGCAGCAGCTTGCAGCGAAACGGAAAGTATTCCACACATTAAAATCTAGGAAAAATCAGTTTACTTAACCTACAATCTCAAATCTCAAATTTGAAATCAGGATGCGGATTCTTTTAGTTGATGATGAAGTTGAGTTAACTGACCCTTTGAGTCGAGTCTTAACGCGCGAAGGTTATACAGTTGATGTGGCATTTGACGGAGCAAGTGGCAGCAATTTAGCAATGCAGGGCAATTACGATTTGCTAATTTTGGATTGGATGCTGCCGAGACAAACCGGACTGGCAATTTGCCAGAAGTTGCGATCGCAAGGAAGGAGTACGCCAGTGCTATTTCTCACCGCCAAAGATACCGTAGACGATCGCGTACAAGGACTCGACGCCGGTGCGGACGACTATTTGGTCAAACCTTTTGAATTGCGAGAACTGCTAGCCAGAGTCCGCGCCTTACTGCGGCGGCCTCCTACTATTGATGCTGAGGTTGCTGTCGGGCGGCTGCAAGTTGCAGATTTACAGCTAGACTACGACAATCAATTAGCTTATCGGGGCGATCGCACAATTGACTTATCAGAAAAAGAATGCCAGTTATTAGAATACTTAATGCGCCATACCGGTCAATTGCTAACACACGAACAAATGCACCAGTATTTGTGGAGTGAAGCAGAAAAACCCAGCAGCAATGTATTAGCCGCTCAAATTCGCCTGCTGCGCCGCAAAATAGAAGCCCCCGGCGAATCGGTGCTAATTCACACAGTCTACGGCAGAGGCTATCGCTTTGGAGAAGCCAATTAAAAATAATATACAGCCGATTCCAGGTTTATGAAGTACAGTAGCAGCAGCTTGTAAACCAGTTTTTAAAGTGCTGTGGATTAA